>JACMLC010000528.1 GCA_014379795.1 Pyrinomonadaceae bacterium | reverse complement strand
CCCCTTGTTGCCGCGCCCTGAGGTTTTGCCGATGCCCGAGCCGGGGCCGCGCCCAACTCGCTTCTTTTTATGCGTCTCTCCCTTGGGAGCGCGTAAATTATTAAGACCGATAGCCATTGCTCACTCCGTTCGCAGTTTTGAGTTTTGAGTTTTGAGTTTTCAGAAAAGAGCAAGTGGCTTTTCACTGAAAACTGAAAACCGAAAACTGTAAACTATTATTCAATAATCCGTATCAGGTGCGGCACAGCATTGACGAAGCCGCGCGTCGCGGGAGTGTCAGTGCGCTCGACGATTTGATTCAGCTTCGTCAGGCCGAGACTCCTGACAATCTGTTTGTGCTTCTCAGGCGTGGAGATGAAGCTTCGGTAATACTGAATGCGAATCGTCGCGCCCTCTGCCGCCTGCTCTTTGTTCTGCTCTTTCGCCATAATAACCTCTTATCGAGTCCCATGTCCCAAGTCTCAAGTCCCAAGTCTCTTTCTTTAGACTTGGGACTTGAGACTTGAGACTTGAGACTTATAGTTCCTCGACCTGCTTGCCGCGCAGGCGCGCCAGTTCCATCGGGTCTTTCATCTTCAAGAGGCCGTCGAAGGTCGCGCGCACGACGTTGTGCGGGTTGTTCGAGCCGAGCACTTTGGTACGCACGTCATGAACGCCTGCGGCCTGCATCACGGCGCGCACAGCGCCGCCTGCGATCACGCCTGTGCCTTGCGAAGCGGGCTTCATCAGCACGCGGCCTGCGCCGTACTTGCCGATCAATTGGTGCGGCAGCGTGTTGTTGATAAGCGGCACGCGAATTAGATTCTTCTTCGCCGCCTCGATGCCTTTCTTGATGGCGAGAGGCACTTCGCGCGCTTTGCCCGTGCCGAAACCGACGTGGCCGGATTCATCGCCGACGATAACGAGCGCGGCGAACGACATATTCTTACCGCCCTTGACCACTTTGGTCACGCGGTTGATGGAGATGACCTGATCCTTCAGATCAAGTCCCTGCGCCATAATACGATTCTTGGGTTGTCTCATTTACTCTTCCCCGTTGCCTTCATCTTCATGTGCCGCAGCCGGATCAGCTTCCGCACCAGCAGCCGCTTCATCTCTGTTCAATCCGGCTTCGCGCGCGGCATCGGTCAGAGCCTTGACGCGCCCGTGATATAGATAGCCGCCGCGATCAAAAACGACGCTGCTAATGCCTGCGGCCTGTGCGCGCTCGGCGATGGTGCGACCGACGCGTTGCGCTGCATCGAGATTGCCGCCCGTCGCCCCGCGCAAATCCTTTTCCGTCGTTGAAGCGGAGGCCAGCGTCTTGCCCTGCTCGTCATCAATCACCTGTGCGTAAATGTGATTCAGGCTGCGATAAATCGCCAGACGCGGGCGCTCGGTTGTCCCGCGCACCTTGCGACGAATGCGCTGGTGAACCGCGCGCCGCACTTCTGCTCTATTTCTTGTAGGCATAACGATAAGTTCCAAGTTCAATGTTCAAAGTTCAAAGTTCAAGGCTCGTTTCTTTAACATTGAACCTTGAACATTAAACCTTGAACTTATTTCCCGGTCTTACCCGGTTTCAATTTCAAAGCCACGCCCGCGTAGCGCACGCCTTTGCCTTTGTAGGCATCGGGTTTACGCAGCCTGTGCATCTCGGCCGCGGCCTGCCCCAGCTTCTGTTTGTCTATGCCGGAGAGGGTCAGCGTCGTCTGATACTGCTGGATGCTGGCTTTGGTCGGCATGCGTTCGGCTTTGGCTTCGACGCCGTCGGGCAGCGGAAACTCAATCGGATGCGAGTAGCCGAGCGAGAAAACGATGCGCTTCGCCTGCACGTCCGCCTTGTAGCCGACGCCGACCACATCCATCTGCATCGTAAAGCCTTCGGTGACGCCGACGACAGCGTTGTTCGCCAGCGCACGCGCAAGACCATGCTGCGCCGCCAGCTCATCCGATGTGCGCTCGGCCTGTAACTGATCGCCTTCGAGCTTAAAGCTGATGCCTTCGGGAACCGGAGACTTCAAAGTTCCCTTCGGGCCTTTCACTTCCAGCTCGCGCTCGCGCACCGTGACGGTCACGCCCGGCGGAACGGTGATAACTTTCTTTCCAATGCGAGACATAACATTAACCTTCGGTTAAAAAGATGTCAGATGCTAGATGCTAGATGTCAGTTTTTGCTTTTCACTAACATCTGACATCCGGCATCTATCATCTGTCTTAGTAAATTTGTGCCAACACTTCGCCGCCGATGTTTTCGCGGCGAGCGGTTTTGCCACTCATCAGGCCGCGCGAAGTCGAAACGATATTGACGCCGTAGCCGTTCAGCACCTTCGGAATCTCCGTCGCGCCCATGTAGACTCTGCGCCCCGGGCGCGAGACTCTTTGCAGATACGTGATCGAAGAAGTGCCGCGCGCATCGTAACGCAGGAAAATCCGTATGGTGCGCTTGACGCCCTCGCCCTTGGTGACGAAGTTGTTGATATAACCCTCTTCCTTCAGGATGCGGGCGATCTCCAGTTTCAATTTCGAGGCCGGAATATCCACGCGCGAGTGCTTCGCAGAGATTGCGTTGCGAATCCGCGTCAACATATCGGCAATAGGATCAGTCATGCGTTACTCCGTAACGCGATTTTAGATTTTTGATTGCCGATTTTCGATTGAACAGCCATCGAGCCATTTCTTCAAATCGCAAATCGCAAATCTAAAATCGCAAATAAATCTTACCAACTAGATTTCACAACGCCGGGAATTTGTCCCTGTAGCGCCAGCTCGCGGAAGCAGATGCGGCACAAGTTAAACTTGCGCAGGTAAGCGCGCGGTCGCCCGCATCGCTTGCAGCGCGTGTAGGCGCGCACGGAAAATTTCGGTTTGCGGTTCGCTTTCGCAATCAGTGATTTCTTTGCCATATAACCTCAGTGATAAGTGATAAGTGATAAGTGATGAGATAAGAGACATGCTGTTCAAGCTTTATTCTTATCACTCATCACTCATCACTCATCACTGCTTTACTGTCTAAACGGCATGCCCAGAGCTTTCAAGAGTGAGCGTGCCTGCTCGTCATTGCGCGCGGTGGTGACAATCGAGATGTTCAGGCCGCGCGTCTTGTCCACTTTATTAAAATCAATTTCGGGGAAAATAAGCTGCTCGCGAATGCCGAGCGTGTAATTGCCACGCCCGTCAAAGGCTTTGGGCGAGACGCCGCGAAAGTCGCGGACGCGCGGCAGCGCGACGGAGACAAGCCGGTCGAGAAACTCGTACATGCGGTCTCCGCGAAGCGTGACCATCACGCCAATCGGCATGCCCTGTCTGAGCTTGAACGAAGCGATGGACTTTTTCGCTTTGGTGATGACAGGCTTTTGTCCTGTAATCGCTCTTAATTCATCCGCCGCCGTGTCCAGAATCTTGGCGTTGGCGATGGCTTCGCCCATTCCCATGTTGATGACGATCTTTTGCAGGCGCGGAACCGCCATCGGATTCTTGATCTCGAATTCTTTGGAGATCGCCGGAGCAATCTCGCTCTGATAACGCTCTTTTAATCTAACGGGTGCCATGTTCCTTTTACCTTTCGTCTGGGTCTCGCCCCTCCGAAATCTCAAACTTGAGAGTTGAGATTTGAGATAACGTTTCCAGACTCTTTAGTGCCTGTCTGCTCCTGCCATTTTACTTCTCGATGCTCATGCCGCTGCGCGCTGCCACGCGCGCTTTCGAGCCGT
>JACMLC010000001.1 GCA_014379795.1 Pyrinomonadaceae bacterium | reverse complement strand
TCCTGAGCTACGGCGTGCCGGAGGCGGAAAGCGCGACCGCGCCGCAGCAGGCTTCGCCCGAATCGCTCGCGTGCGCCACACCAAAGGACAAAGAGCCGCAGGCGGAAACAATCAAGCCGCGCTCGAACGCTCCCGACAATAAGGTTTTATCCGCCGCGCAGTCGCTCAGGTCAGGCAAACGCACGGACAGTGATTTTGAATTTTCATTTGTGGATTTTTCAAGTGAGAACGTGCTGGCGGTTGAGCCGCTTCTGAGCAGCGTTGAGGCTCACGGGCAGATGATCGCCCGAACTGTTCCGGTGGCCGCGCGTCAGGCCGGGCACGGCGCGGAAGCTGCGCAGGCCAAAGTCATCAAAACACTGCTGCGCACCGTCAAGCGTGGCGACAGGAAATCCATTCGTGCGCTGGAAATGGAATTGTCTGCGCTGGTGAAGTCCAACCCGCGTTTGTCAGGCGTGCAAGCCCCCTTCGTGCGTGTGAAGATGGAAAGAGACATCAAGCCTTCACCCGCCGCAGAGCGCGAACCGGCTCCTCCGGCGGGAGAGTGCCGCCCGCCTTATGCGGAAGCGGAAGATTCCATGCGCTGAAATTTATCGCCCGCTAGTTTTCGGTTTTAGAAAAGCTTGCTCGAACGCTTCGCCTTGATTTGAAGGAAGCGGTTCTGAGCAGGCTTTTCTGTTTCCGCCCATGACGGAGCTTGCCTGAGAGTTGTTGGCATGACGCATCCGAATGCAGCTTGCTTTGAATGTCTCCCGGACAACATTGCTTGATGCGAGCTTGACCGCGAGCGGCAGGCACAGGCAAGATTCAGAAGATATGATTTACCCTTGCTGCTGTGTCGCGCAAAGCCCCGCGCGTGTTCCCCTTCTTCATCCGAATTTTTTTCGCGCACTCTGCGCCGTCCTGCTCCTGTTGGCGGCCTGTGCCGTCACGGCGCGCGCGCAAAATCTTGAGCGGGAATTAAACGCTCCGGAAAAAGTCTCTGTCCACATCAAAAATCGCAACGGTCGCGTGGTCGTCATCGCTTCGGAAGAACAACAGAAAAAAGTTTCGCTCAAGGCCGTCTCGCAAGGCGCGCCGGTGGCCGAAACGGATGTCGTGTCCGTCGCCTCCGGCGGCGAGGTGAAGATAGACGTGCGCGCCCGCCGTGAACAGGATCGGATAGACATCACTGTGCGCGTCCCCGCGCGCGCAAAGGTGAAAGTGACGACCGGTGCGGGGGCTGTGGATGTTATCGGCAACGTCGCTTCGGCTGAGATAGAGACGGACACGGGCACGATTCACGCGGACGTGCCGCTTGACGCAGTCCGTTTCAATTTTGTCTGGCAGGCCAGCCGCCCGCGTTACCTGAGCGATCCGGAATTGCCGCAGGTTAAAGAGAAGGCCGGCGGATGGTATGTCATCAAGGGAAAGCTCGGCGACCAGAAAGCGAAAAAGGACGCGCGCATTCAGCTTGAGTTCACCACGCAGCGCGGCGTCGTCCTCTTTAATGTTGACCCGAACATGGTTCCGCCGGATTTGCGCGAGCGGCCTCTGACCGAAGCCGCACGCGCCATCGTGCGCAGCGGCAACAGCAACTTGATAGATTCCATCAGGCTCGTCTCGCCCAAGCTGTTCGGCGACTATGCGAAGACCTTGCCTCCGCCCAGAGAAGCTCCGAGTTTGACAGAGCGGCGCGCTCCCGAAAATGTCGCCGTACAGGTCGCGCCGGGGTTGATGAGCGTCAACGCGCATGTCACTGATCGCAATGGCCGCGCCATCAGCGGCCTGAAGGCGAGCGATTTCAGGATCATCGAAAACGGCACTGAGCGCGAGGTCACGGAAGTGACGCCGACTTCCGCGCCCTTCAATCTCGTCCTCCTGCTGGATGTCTCTGGCAGCGTCGTCGAGCGCATAGACTTTATACGCAAGGCCGCGCGCAATTTCCTCAGCACGGCGAGCGCACAGGATCGCATCGCGATTATCAGCTTCCGCGATGACATACAGGTCATCTCCAACTTTACGACGGATCGCCGCCTGCTCTCAGAGCGGCTTGACCTGATAGACGCCGGAGGCTCGACCGCTGTTTATGATGCGCTTGCATATGTGCTGGTCGAAACTCTCAAGCCGCTGCGCGGAGAGAGAACCGCCATCGTGATGATGTCGGACGGAGACGACAATAGATCGTTCGTCCCCTTTGACGCGCTCGTGGACGAGATTCTTGAATCAGGCGCGCTCGTCTATCCGCTCTACATTCCATCGGGCTTGATTCCGGAAGCGAGCGCACCGAAGCCCAGCGTCACGCGCGACCCTTTGCGCACACGCTACCTGACGCTGACCTCGCGCGCCGAAGCCGAAGGCCAACGTCTCGCAACCATCTCCGGCGGCGTCTATTACCCGATCAAATATCTCGAAGACTTGCAACGCGCCTATGATGATGTGGTCGCACAGCTCCGCATGTCTTACACGATTACGTACGCTTCAAGCCTTGCCGATACCGGCGAGCGGCGCGTCCGCGCACGCGTCAAGCGCGAGGGCCTCGCCGTGCGCCTGAGTCTGCCAACCGGCACGACATCATCAAGAGAAAAGCCATAATTATTTAGCCACAAAAACTCACAAAAATCTCAGAAGGAGGAAACAGATAAGATGAATGAGATAATGCGTTTATGCGATTTAATACGCGAGACCAGTTTTAGCATTCACTGCTTTCTTCGCAACGGCCATCTGGAAAAAGTTTACGAAAACGCTTTGGCGCATCGGTTAAGGAAAAAGGCGATTGATGTAAAACAACAATATCCGCTTCAGGTTTATGATGAAGACGGAACATTATTGGGAGACTTCTATGCCGATCTTTTTGTTGAGGATTGCCTGATTGTAGAATTGAAAGCTTGTAAAACCCTCGTCGAAGAACATACGGCTCAAATCCTTGGCTATCTCAAAGCCTCGCGCATCGAACACGGGCTGCTCATAAACTTTGGCGCACCCAAACTCCAAATCAAAAAATACATTCTCACGGCTGAAGACCAGAGGCTATCTCTTTTGTGATTCTTGTGCCTTTTTGTGGCTATTCATTAAGGGGTTTACTTTTTTTCATTCATCCCGCATCCTTCCGTTTTGAATTATGACCAATCCTTTGCTCATGTCCCTGTTCGATGAAACGGAGCGGCGCCCGCTCTCGGTTTCGGAGTTGACGATGCAGGTGCGTGCCGCGCTGGAAAGCCGCTTCGCTTCCGTGTGGGTCGAGGGCGAGATTTCCAATTTTAAGGCGCATGCTTCCGGGCACTGGTATTTCACGATTCGTGACGAGGGAGCGCAGTTGCGCTCGACCTGTTTTCGCGGGATGAATCGCGCGATACGCTTTCGCCCGTCCGATGGTTTGCAGGTGCGTGCGCGCGGACGCCTCTCTGTGTATGAGCCGCGCGGCGAGTATGAGTTGATTGTAGAAGCGCTTGATCCGGTCGGTGCGGGCGCGCTGCGCGTGGCGTTCGAGCAGATGCGCGAGCGGCTTGCCGCAGAAGGCTTGTTTGACGAAGAGAGGAAACGCCCGCTGCCGCTCTTTCCGCAACGGGTCGGCGTCGTCACGTCGCCTTCGGGCGCGGCCATCAGGGACATCC
>JACMLC010000527.1 GCA_014379795.1 Pyrinomonadaceae bacterium | reverse complement strand
GATCGCCGGCAGAGAGTCCGGCGGCGGCCCGGATGTTTCGCGCGAAGGCGTCCAGCGCGACATACTGCCCATCGTCGAGGGCACGACCGTCAATACGCGGTATGGCATGGTTAAGACAGATCACATACTCTTTATCGCCGCAGGGGCTTTTCATGTCTCAAAGCCTTCCGATCTGATTCCGGAGCTACAGGGACGCTTTCCCATACGCGTCGAGCTGGAGGCTCTGACCATCGAAGATTTCAAGCGGATTCTGACCGAGCCGAAAAACGCTCTCATCAAACAATATCAGGCGCTGCTGGAAACAGAGGGCATCCAGCTCGAATTTACACCGGAAGCCATCGCCACCATCGCGGAACTCGCCGCCCGCGTCAATGAGCATACGGAAAACATCGGCGCGCGACGCCTGCATACCATTATGGAAAGATTGCTCGACGAGATCAGCTTTGAGGGGCCGGATTTGGAGCCGAAAAATCAACGCATAGACTCAGACTACGTTAATCGCATGCTCGCTGAAACGGTCAAAGACCAGGACCTCAGCCGGTATATCCTGTGAGAGTGAACAACAAATATTTTCTTCACCTATTTTTGAGAAGCCAGCTACAGGACAGCTTCCAGAGATTTTTTTCAAGCAAGCTCCTGCCCCTTTGTGTCTTTGCAGTCGTGGTCTCCATCCTGCCCTTTGCCGCCTGCGGCAAGCGTCGTCCCCCGCAACCCCCTGTCGAGCGCGTACAGCAGCGCACTGAAGCATTGACCGGCGCGCAGCGCGGCAATCGGATTACCTTGAGCTGGCCTGCGCCGAGCCGCAATGCTCCCGACAGCAGCGTCCAAAGCATACGCCGCATAGATGTCTATCGCCTCGCCGAAAGAATTGACGCGCCATTGCCACTCACAGAAGAAGAGTTCGCAGAGCGCGCGACAGTCATCGGCTCCGTTGATTACGAAACGATTTCCAGAGCGAGCGGCGCTCTGACTTATACGGACACGCTGCAACTGACAGGGCAGCCCGCGCGCCTGCGCTACGCAGTGCGCTATGTCAATGCTGCCAGCCAGCGAGCCTCTTTCTCAAACTTTCTACTGATCGAACCGGCTGTCAGCATCGCGCAACCGCCCTTTGGCGTCACCGCGCGTGAAAGCGAGACGGCCAACAACATCTCATGGCAGCCACCTGCTGCCAACATAGATGGCTCGACGCCGCTCAACCTGCTTGGCTATAACCTCTACCGCATCTCGCCCGGACAGAGCGAGGCGGAAGCCACACTTCTCAACTCTTCCTTAATTAGCGAGACCACTTTTGCCGACAAGAACTTTCGCTTCGGAGAGGCATACAGGTATTTCGTGCGCGCCGTCTCGCTCGGCACAGGCGGCCAGCAGGTCGAGAGCATTGATTCAAATACGGTCGCTGTCACGCCCGTAGACGTTTATCCGCCGACGCCACCGGCTGCTATTACCATCGCCGCCGCGCCGTCTCGTCTCTCAATCTTCTTCCCTGCTAATCCTGAGCGTGATGTCGCGGGATATAATATCTATCGCTCGCTCGATCCGAACACGCCGAAGGAACGCTGGACGAAGTTGAATAGCGAGCCGCTCACGCGCACTACTTTTCAGGATGATAATGTTGAGACGAATCAGAAGTATTATTATTATTTGACGGCTGTGGATACCGCAGGCAACACGAGCGCGCCGTCAGAAGTGATTTCCGAAACTGTTCCATAAAGATGAAACTCTGTCGCTTTATCTCTGAAGGAATTTACGCGCCGCACTTTGGCGTTATCGAAGGCGACTTTATACGGCCTCTGATAGACGCAGACGCCATTGGCAGCCGCCCCCGCACGCGCTCTGAAAAAATCCCGCTCGCACAGGCGCGCTTGCTCGCTCCCGTCACACCTTCCAAGATCGTCTGTGTCGGTCGCAATTACACGGAGCATGCTGCGGAGCTTGGCAACAAGATGCCTGACGAGCCTTTGCTTTTTTTAAAAGCTCCTTCAGCCATCATCGCTTCCGGCGAGGACATCTTGCTTCCAACGCAGTCCGCACAGGTTGAGCATGAAGGCGAACTCGGGGTCGTTATCGGACGCCTCGCCTCGCGCCTCGGCGAAGATGAAGACCCGCTCACATACGTGCTCGGATATACCTGCGTCAATGACGTGACGGCGCGCGACCTGCAACGCAAGGACGTACAGTTTACACGCGCCAAATCTTTCGACACCTTTTGCCCCGTCGGCCCCTTTACAGTTACGGACATCAACCCCTTAAATGTGGCTGTCACGACGCGCGTCAACGGCCTTGTCAAACAGCAGGCGCGTACCAGCGCCATGGCCTTTTCCGTTTCGTACATCATCCGTTACATTTCGCATGTCATGACGCTCAATCCGGGCGACCTGATTGCGACAGGGACACCAGCAGGCGTTTCCAAGTTGGCGGCAGGCGATGTCGTAGAGGTCGAGGTCGAAGGAATCGGAGTTCTGCGCAATCAGGTTAAAAGTCCCGGAGAATGATGAAGCGTTGATTTCAAACGCCGTTGTTCATAATTTAAGAAGGAGAGCCTTATGAAATTCTTTATAGACACAGCAAATTTGAATGAGATTCGAGAGGCCGCTGCGCTCGGTTTGATTGACGGGGTGACGACCAATCCATCGCTGATTGCCAGAGAGGGCGATGTTGATTTCAAACAACACATCGCTGCTATTTGCGAGATAGTGCAAGGCCCAGTCTCTGCCGAAGTCACTAGCGTGGACACAGAAGGGATGCTGCGCGAGGGGCGCGAGGTCGCGCGCGTAGCTCCCAACGTCGTCGTCAAATGCCCTCTGACAAGAGATGGCTTGAAAGCCACACGACAGTTGACCGAAGAAGGTTTTAAGGTCAACGTCACGCTCTGCTTTTCCGCAGCGCAGGCCATCCTCGCCGCCAAAGCCGGTGCGGCATACATCAGCCCTTTTATCGGTCGCCTTGACGACATAGGCCAAAACGGCCTAGTGCTGCTGGCGGAGATTATAGAAATTTATCGCAACTATGATTGGGGAACGGAAGTTTTGGCAGCCAGCCTACGCCATCCGATTCATGTCGTCGAGGCCGCGCGGATGGGCGCAGACGTTGCGACACTGCCTTTCAAAGTTATAGAGCAACTCATGAAGCACCCTTTGACGGACAAAGGGCTTGATGCTTTTCTCTCGGATTGGAAAAAAAGCGGGCGATAGTTTTCAAAGGGTTAGGCGCATTCAGCTCAGCATTTACTTTAAATTTGTCGCCGTGCCGACTTATAAAGCTTTACATGAAGCGAGGGGTTGAATTGACGCTCCCTGTTCCCGAAACGATTTGTTTTCCATCAAGTCTTTTTTATAGTCCTGATTACTATTCTTCATGTCTGAAAATGTCGTTGTTGCGCGCAATTTGACCAAGGTTTATGGAGATCACCGTGCGGTTGATTCGATAGACTTTACTGTGACGCGCGGCGAGATTTTTGGATTGCTCGGGCCAAACGGTGCGGGTAAATCCACCACCATGCGTATGATCGCCTGCCGCACTCCTCTCACTTCCGGAGAACTGTTGGTAGAGAGTCTGGATGTCAGCAACGCCCCGCGCCGCGTCCGTGCGCAGATTGGCGTCGTCCCGCAGGAAAACAATTTAGATCCAGACCTCAACGTCTTGGACAATCTGCTCGTCTACGCACGATATTTTCGTATTCCGCGCACAGAGGCGCTGGCGCGTAGCCATAAACTTCTTCATTTCACAGGTCTCACGGATCGTGTCACAGCGCGCGTCGAAGAGCTTTCCGGCGGGATGAAGCGTCGCTTGATGATCGCACGCGCTCTCTTGCATCAGCCGAAACTTCTTGTCCTGGACGAACCCACCACTGGGCTTGACCCGCAAGTTCGTCAGGAAATCTGGCAGAGGCTCGCGGAATTACAAAAGGAGAGTGGTGCAACTATCCTTATATCAACACATTACATGGAGGAAGCTGAGAAACTATGTGAGCGTCTGATCGTGTTGGATAAGGGGCGCATTCTGGCCGCCGGAGCGCCGCAGGATTTGGTGCGGCAAAGCGTTTCCCGTTACGCTTTGGAAGTGCGCGATTGTGACAACAGACCTTTGCAGGAAGCTCTTGCCAACGTGCAGGCTGTTTCGCGCAACGGCGCGCATCTCTATTTCGCAGCCGACCCGGAAATTTTGACGCCGCTCATGAAATATTATGAAGGCCACCGCATGTTGATTCGCCCTTCAAATCTCGAAGACGTTTTTTTGCAGCTCGTGGTGCATGAAGAGTCTGCCAATCAGGGAGCGCACACAGTTTGAATAAACAGCCGGAGAATTCGGCGCCCGCAAACATCATTGTTCGCGCGTGCAAATACGATGGCAGCGAGCATCGTCGCTGGCGTGCGCGCGTCCAGAGTTTTGACGATTCCCTGCTCATTCTGGACGCAGCCTTCGACGAAGAGATAAATCATCCGCTGCTGGGGCGCATTGTGCGCGGCACACAGAGTCTCGAATATTACTGGATGGACTGCTGGTATAACGTCTTTCGTTTTTTGGAGCCGACGGGCGAGCTGCGGAATTATTACTGTAACGTCAATGTGCCACCGACTTTTGATGGACAGGAGCTGAGCTTTATAGATTTGGACATGGATATTCTGGTCGCTCCGGATATGTCTTACACGATTCTTGATGAAGATGAATTTACAGTCAATGCACTGCGCTATAAGTATCCTGCCGAAGTGTGTAGACAAGCGCGTCGCGCTCTCTTAGAGTTGGTAGAGATGCTCGAGAAAAGGCAGTTCCCTTTTGACCTACACGCCTGAAATTTTAGATTTTTATGAGCGCTGATGCGAATCAAGCGAGTTTGATGGAAAGAGCCGATGGCTCGGAACGACGCGGGCTGGCCTTTGCGCGCGTAGATGCGCGCGATGCGCTGAGCGTCTGGCAGAGAAACTTTCTGGTCTACATGCGGACTTGGAAAATGCAGCTTGCTGCGCCGCTCATAGAGCCTCTCTTCACTGTTTTCGCTTTCGGCTGGGGAGTTGGCGCCCTGATTACCTCGCGCGTCGAGGGCATCCCGTATCTTTCTTTTGTGGGCGCGGGCGTGCTGGCATTTACGGTCATCATGCGTGCGATTTTCGAGACCACCTACTCTGCATATTTTCGGATGGTTTACCAGTCAACTTATGACGCTATTCTGGCAACCCCTGTCAACGTGGAATCTCTGGCCTTTGCGGAAATCTGCTGGGCTGTGAGCAAGGCCGCGCTGGATGCGTTTGTGATTCTTCTGGTGTTGACGATTTTCGGGGCTGCAACCTCCGTTTACGCTGTGTTGGCTCCCTTGCCGCTCCTGCTTGGCAGTTTTACTATCGCCGGACTCTCGCTGGGCATCACGGGTCGCGTGCGCGACATAGATTCTTTTAATCTTTACCTGGCCTTGTTCTTCTCTTCGATCTTTCTGTGCGGAGCATGGTTTCCGCTCGAAGTCTTGCCGCCCGTCTTGCGGTGGCTCGCCTGGATTCTGCCGCTCACGAGCGCGATTGATCTGGCGCGGGCATGTCTGACCGGCAGGTTTTTGTTCCGCCACGTGTACGAGGTTTTATACTTAATCCTGCTGGCGTTGATTTTTATGGAATGGGCTATGCGAAGCTTGCGCAGGCGCATGCTGGCCTGAAACCTTTCGCGTGAGTTATCGGGTGCCTTGTGATAGGCTCTCAAATCTGAACTTCTGATTTCTAATTTCAATTCTCTTAATTTATGGCGACACAGCGACCACAGCAGACTGCTCCGGACAAGCTTGAACTCCTACGCGAGCGCCTCCGCCGTGCTGAAGAGGGCGGAGGCGCAGCACGTCTTGAAAAGCAGCGCGCGAGCGGCAAGCTGACCGCGCGTGAGCGCGTTGAATTTCTGCTCGATGACGGAAGCTTTGAAGAGTTCGACAAGTTTGTCGTACACCGTTCGCATGACTTCGATTTAGACCAGCAGCTTTATCCGGGCGATGGCGTCATCACAGGCCACGGGCTGGTGGATGGGCGAAGGGTGTTCGTCTTCGCGCAGGACTTTACGGTTTTCGGTGGGTCGCTGTCCGAGACTCACGCAGAGAAGATTTGCAAGGTCATGGACATGGCGCTCAAGGTCGGCGCACCTATCATCGGCCTCAACGATTCCGGCGGCGCGCG
>JACMLC010000526.1 GCA_014379795.1 Pyrinomonadaceae bacterium | reverse complement strand
GCTGTTGGTGCGTTGGGCGCAGACTGTGGCGCGCGAGCGCGATGTGAATCTGATTCCGACCTTAGTGGTGGGGCGCGGGGCTGAAGCCGCGCTGTGCATCAAAGAGATGCGCGAGCGACCCGCGCTCGGCTATCGCGTTATCGGCGTGGTCGAGAACGGAAGCTTAGGGCGCGACGTGCCGGACACTTTTGAGGGCGTGCCGGTCGTCAGTGATTTGAAAGGCTTGCCGGAGACGATTCGCGAATCCGGCGCGAATGAAGTCATCATTACAGACCCGCGTGTTTCAGGCGATGCGCTCTTTGATGTGATGATGCGGTGCGGGCGCAGGCGCGGCGTAGAGTTTCGCATCGCGCCGAGCCTCTTTAATTGCCTGCCGCGCAAGACGGAGATTGACCAGATCGGCGCGCTCCCGATGATACGACTGTTTCGCGAGCCGCTCTCGAACGCCGCGCGCATTACCAAGCGCGCCTCCGACATCATCATAGCCCTCTTCGCGCTCGCGCTCTTGTCACCATTCTGGCTCATCGTCGCGCTGCTTATCAAGCTCGATTCAAAAGGCCCTGTTTTTTACAAGCAGGAGCGCGTCGGGATGGACGGCAGGATTTTTCTCTTCTACAAGTTTCGCACGATGCGCGCGGGCACGAGCGATGCCGCGCACAGGGAATATCTGAAGCAGTACATAGCAGGCAGCAGCGAGACCAATCTGGGCGATGAAGAAAAGCCAGTCTACAAGCTGCACGCGGATGCGCGCGTGACAAGGCTCGGACGCAGGCTGCGCCGTCTGAGTCTGGACGAGCTGCCGCAGCTCTTGAACGTCCTGCGCGGCGATATGAGCATCGTCGGCCCGCGCCCGCCGATTCCTTATGAAGTCGAGGCTTACGAATTGTGGCATCGCAAGCGTCTGGACATGAAGCCGGGACTGACCGGCTTGTGGCAGGTGTCGGGGCGCAATCGCCTCTCGTTTGACGAGATGGTGACGCTTGATCTCTTCTACATCGAAAACTGGTCGCTGCTGCTCGACCTGAAAATCATCCTGCGCACGCTCCCCGTCATGCTGCGCGGCGACAACGCATACTGAAGAAGAGGGTGTAGGGTGTAGGGGGAAGGGTGTAGTGAAAAAAGAAAATTCTGTTTCTGAGCTACACCCTACACCCTACGCCCTACACCCTTTTGTCCGCTGGCTCGACCGCGCCATTATCTTCTGGCTGTTCGTGCTGGCCGCAGCGGCGCCGCATTCGATTGCGGCGACACAGATTGCGTGGCTGTGCGGGATGCTGGTGTGGGGTGTGCGGTTGATTGTGAAGCCGCGCTTTTTTCGCACGCCAATTGATTACGCGCTGCTGTGCTTTATCCTGCTGACGATCATCTCGGCATTTACGTCTTACGCGCCTGACATTTCTACGGGCAAGCTGCGCGCGGTCAGCCTCTTCACAATCGTTTATCTCGTCGCACAGAACGTAAATTCGCGCAGAGTGCTGCGCCTGCTCGCGCTTGTGCTCATCGCTTCGTGCGTGGTCAATGTCTTTTATACGATGGCGGAGCGCGCAGTGGGGCGCGGCGTCAAAATCGTCGGCGTGGCGGCGAGCAGCCCCTTAGCCGCAGCTATTTTCAGAAGAGCTGACAATAAAATCACGGCTCCGACCGCGATTCAGAGCGGCGACACGGTGCTCGAAGTTGACGGGCGCAAGGTTTCCAGCCCCGAAGAATTAGTCGCCGCGCTTGATAAAATGGATGCTGATTCGACTCCGGCGCGGGTGCGGATTTACAGGGCGGAGTGGATGCCAGTGCTGGAAGTTCCGCGCGGGAAGTTATTAGACGGCCAGACGCCGCTTGAGAGGCTTGGGATAGGGGGCTGGTCGCGCGGGCGAGACTGGCGTGCATCTGGTTTCTTCGGCCACTACGTGACCTATGCGGAAGCCTTGCAGCTTATCGCCTCGCTGGCCTTCGGAATTTTTATCGCGCTTCCCTTTAAACGCTCGCTCAAGGGCGCGCTGCTGCTCGCCGCTGTCGCGCTGTTTGGCTTTGCGCTCTTGCTGACGGTGACGCGCGCGTCGCAGTTGGGGCTTTTGATTTCCGCAGGTGTTATCGTGCTGGTCGGCCTGAAGAGTCGCCGCACGATGCTGCTCATGGCTGCCTGCGCGCTGCCGCTCGTGCTTGTAGGCTTGCTGGTGCTTCAGCAGAAAAGGCAGGTCGGATTTTTTGACCGCAGCGACGGCTCTGTGAGCTGGCGCGAGACCGTCTGGCGCGAAGGCTTTCAATTGCTCACCAGTAAGCCGCGCCACCTGCTCACAGGCGTCGGCATGGATTCCATCAAGCGGTACGGTTGCGAATGGGAATTGTTTGATAAGTGCCGCCTGCCCGTCGGGCACATGCACTCGACGCCTTTACAGCTTGCCTTAGAGCGCGGCCTGCCCGCGCTCCTTGCGTGGCTCGCGCTTATCTTTCTCTATGGGCGGATGCTGTGGCGGCTGGCGCGCGTGGATTTTGCGGACGGATGGATCGAGCGCGGGCTGGCCTTGGGCGCGCTCGGCGGGCTGGCCGGATTTTTTGCGAGCGGGCTGGTGCATTATAACTTCGGCGATTCGGAAGTCGTCATGATCTTTTATCTGATCATGGGATTGTGCCTTGCTCTGGAAAGACAAATCAGAGTTGAGTGAGAAAATTTGAGGTGTAACTGAGGTTACGCGCGAACGTGATTGAAAGCGCCGGAGGCGCGAGATACCAGTAGCCCACAGCGTAAGCTGTGGGTCAATCAAGAGAGCAGAGATTGAAGCCCTCAAAGAGGGCGACATAAATTTCGACGTGGCGCGAGATGGGGCATGAAGTTTATATCGTTACTCTGTAACTCTATTGATTCTTCGATAACTAATCCCCACAGCTTACGCTGTGGGCTACTAATATATCGTCACTCCGTGACTTAACAATCGGCTCTGTGCGTAACATGAGCTACGCAAAACAAGAAAAGCGGAGCCTTTGTTTGACTCCGCCTTTCTCTTCCCGTATTACTGGGGTGAGATGCTTTTGGTTGCCGACGCCGCTCGCGCCTTGATCCAGCCCGGGGGGTTTTTGATTAGTCGCTGAGGATGACGCCGCTGCGGTCGCTCAGGAGCACGCCGGTCTTGATGTAGTCAAGAATGATTCCGACCCAATCGGTAGTTCTAACGTCTTTCTGCTTGTCGCCGAGGATGACACCGTCACGGTCGCTCAGGATCACGCCCTGTGTCGCAAAAGCTGTCTGTGCTGTCAAGCTCATCATCACCGCCAACATCGCAATCGCCGTCATTTTTTTGATTCCACGCATTGTCTTAATCTCCTTCAATTTTTTTTGGTTTAGGTCAATCGGGTTGTCAACTGTTTCTCTCTTCGCTTCCCCTCTTACTCTTCCCGCTTCGCTTGACCATCTCTATTACAACCCTTGTGCCACAACCGCAAAGAGACCTGAGAGCAAAGCTAAACCCAACAAACCAAATAACTTGAGGCGGAATGCAGACGATCTGTGAACGACCTCGCGCACAACCCCGAAAATGGGTACAAAGTATCCATGCCACACACACACACACGCCTTTTGGCCTATTTTCAGTGATAAATAAAGGTATATAGTGAAAGTGTATACCGCGTAACCAGTGGATACTAAGTATCACGGCTTTTGCTTTGCCTCTAAAGCTATAGGAGGTTTAAGATAACTTCTCAGAAAACATCAGAAGCGAGGCGGGAGTCGTGTTATAAGGCTGCGCTATGTCTGAAAAACTCACCACAATTGAAAGCGGCAAGTTCGGTGCGCTTCGGCGGCACCCTGTGACAACCGCGATTATTGCCATTTTGGTCTTCGTGTTATGGACGTTTCCTATTGGCCTCGCTCAGGCTTGGCCTGCGT
>JACMLC010000525.1 GCA_014379795.1 Pyrinomonadaceae bacterium | reverse complement strand
GGTTCTGACAGGAATGCCTTTAGCAGAGCTTGCTGCGAATGAGGTGTTTCAAATCGTCAATCGTCCGGCACTGATTGATTGATTCAGCCGCGAGCCAAATCTCTAGGCTCTCGCCATCTTTCTCAAAGATAGCCGGAAGCGGTACGCCCGAAACACCGTAACGCTGCCTCAACTCATCCGCGTGCAAAAATTCCAGCGTCACGTCGAGCGTCTCTAAAAATTGCTTCCAACCTTTTCGCATCCCAAACGTTGAGTGCGTCAGCGCGCAGAGCTGGCATTGATATGTCTGCGGCGAAAAGGTCTTATGCGCGATGTCAGTCAAAGTATTGAAGAGGCCGCTGTCAGCGTTATAGACAAAGATCAAGACCGGATTTGATTGTTTCGCATTTTTCTCCATCGAATAACGCTCGCCTGATGCTCAGGCTCAAAAAGTTTTATCTCTCGCTGCCAATCAAGACTCGCGCAGTTTCTCGCCCTCGCTCTTTTTCGGTCTCAGCGTTTCGTCCTTGTTGAGGTCAAGCTCTTCCTGCCGTGCGGGCGAAGAGTCTGCGGGCGGATGACCGAGGCCGATTTTAATCTCGCGCCACTTCAATTTTAAATCATTGAGCAAATGACCCGGAGCCTCGTAGCCGTAAGCCCTGTATTTACCCGGCTCGACTTTTCCCTTCTGGCCGACGAAGGCTGCGAATTGATCCGTCCACTCGTCAAAGTCCGCGAAAACGTTTGTCTCCGTCGCCATATGCTCGGCCTGATTCTCGCTATACTTTTTCCCCTGCCCGAACTCGACATAACGCCAGAGGTTGTCCGGCGCTTCGACTCCGCCATAGCGACATTGCCAGACCAGCGGAGCATAAGTGTCGCGCATGTCATCGAAGGGTTCTTCGTCAGGGTCGAAATAATTTTTGTGACGCAGGATTTTCGGGCGTCCTGACTCGTCCAGCTCATCGCCGCCGCCATCGCCGTAACAGAAAAATCCAGCCGTGCGGCCTTCCAGATGATTAAGGCTCAATTCTTCCCAAATCGGCTCGTGCTCAAGCTTCATCGCCAGCTCTTGATTCTTATGCTCAATCAAATCCTCGCGCGGGTTGCCGCCGTTCATGCACACCAGCCTGTCAAACATCAGCTTCAGATTACTCGTCGGCGCGTACCAGTTGACCGGCGCGATAATCGCCCACGCATCCGCCAAATCAAGCCGCGCGTACAAATCCAAGTCCCACATCAAGTCCGGTTCCGCCGAATTATTTTTCTCATAGCAATTGCAAGGAAAAATACAGAGCGCCATCGAAGTCGAGACGCAGGCGTTACAGCTCTGTATGCGAGCGCGTGCGTAAACGTTGCCGAGGTCTTCATAATCTATCTCCCATTCCTGCGGGAGACGTTCGGCCATCCGCAGCATCAGCGTGCGCGATTTGGAATCAACCCCCGGACAGTTATATTGCCTGCGGCCAGAGCCTGCGATAATGAGCACGCGAAAGGGTCGCTGGGCGGTCGGCAGCTTGCCGTTTTCGTCGTTAGGCTTCATATGGTCTTTACTTCCAATCCAAAAAAGTGTGACCATTCTGAACGAAAGTTATTGCAAAAGATTCTCAGGGGCGGATGGCAGGAAATTTATTTGTGATGAAAGAACGGAAGCTTCCAAACTGGCTCGGCGCAACGCTCGCCGCAGGCGCGTTCGGCTTGCTGTGGTTTTTGGAGCGTCGCAGCCCTTTGCGCCGGAGCGTCGAGCCGAAGCTGAAGCGCAACGCGCGTAATCTGGCGGTGGCGGGTGCGGCTGCCCTCTCGCTTCAGCTTGTAGAGCGTCCGGTCATTCAGCCGCTTACAAATCTGGTAGAGCGGCGCGGGTGGGGATTGCTCAAACGCCTGCCTCTGCCGCAGTGGATGGAGGTGATGCTGGCTGTCGTCCTTTTGGATTACACTCTGTACCTGTGGCATGTGCTGACGCATCGCGCGCCTTTCCTGTGGCGCTTTCACATCGCGCATCATGTTGATCTGGACCTGGATGCTTCGACCGCTTTGCGCTTTCACTTTGGCGAGCTGTCAATCTCGACCGCGTGGCGCGCGGCGCAAGTCATGCTG
>JACMLC010000524.1 GCA_014379795.1 Pyrinomonadaceae bacterium | reverse complement strand
TCATATATCGAATGATTCCAATCCAGACGCGCCGTGCCCAGCAAATCGTTTAACGGAGCGACGGCAAAGCCGCGCCGGATAATCCGGGCTGCGACATCGCGCGTGCCGACCAGCACCGCGCCGTCCTGATTGCGATACTCGAACGAGCCGAACCAGAAAAGCCTGTCCTTCATAATCGGCCCGCCGAGAGCGATGGAATATTGCTGGCGGTCAAACGGCAATTCATTCGCGCCCGTGCGGTCAAAGGTCGCGGGCAAGGCTTGCAGGCTGCTGTCGCGCTCAAAGAAAGAGGCTGAGCCGTGAAACTCGTTCGTCCCGCTCTTGGTCACGACGTTGATGACCGAAGAAGCCGAGCGGCCAAGCTCTGCCGAAAAACGATTGGTCGCAATCTGAAATTCCTGCACGGCATCCTGCGAGACGTTCTGCAACGTGCCGCCCACCACATCATCGTTGTTATCCGCTCCGTCAATCGTCACGTTGCCGCCGCGCCCGAGTTGTCCGGCTGAAGAAATCAAGACCGTATTGGTTTTGGTCGGGTCAAAGTTCGGCGCGGGCGAATTGCCGGGCGCGAGCAGCGCCAGCTCAAGAAAGTTGCGACCATTGAGCGGCAAATTTTCAATCTGGCGCTTATCAATCACAGAATCCACTTTGGACTTGAGCGTATCTACGAGCGGCACTGTGCCAACCAGATCAATAACTTCTCTGACACCGATTGAGAGCGAAACGTCGAGCGTCACGCTCTGGCCGACTTGCAATGTGATGGGCGATTGGGAAATTTTGGTATCAAATCCTTTTGCCTGAACCCTCACGTCATATTCGCCCGGAGGCAGATTCGTGACCGCATAAACTCCTTCATGATTAGTCACGGTCACACGCTCTGCGCCCGTCTCTTGGTGCGTCACGCTGACCTGCGCTCCGGGAATCATAGCTCCGTTTTGATCCATGACGCGGCCACTCAGATTGGCCGTCGCGGATTGTTGCGCTTGAACGCTCAAGGCCAGAAACGCACAACACAGCGCAAGACACGCGGCGATAAGCTTAGATGATTGCATGTGAAAAAATTTTATCCTTTAACAAAAGATTGGCAGATGGCAGGCTTTTACCATCAATCTCGATTTTAAGACGAGGAAAAGATATTAGCCGTTGACTAATCCGCGAGGCAAGCTTTGTGAACCCCTTGCGCCCGAAGTTGATGTATCATGCCTGAAGCCTGATTCAGCTACGTCTTCCCTAAAAGGAGCATCCCCAATGGCTGACACACAAGCGCTTGGCTTGAGCGTCGTCTGTCTCGCCAGCTATTTCAAAGGCGGCGACTTTATGCGTGAGTGCAAGCGGCAAGGGTGCCGCGTCCTGCTCGTGACCAAAGAAAAATATTTGTATGAAGACTGGCCGCGCGAGTGTCTTGACGACATCATCTCTGTGCCCGACGAAGCCAGCCCCGAACTCTGCGTCCATACGGTCACGCAGATTGCGCGACACAGAAAGATTGACCGCCTCGTCGCGCTCGAAGAATTCGATGTCGTCAATGCCGGATTGATGCGCGAGCACCTGCGCCTTGACGGAATGACCAGCGCAGAGGCGCGCATCTTTCGCGACAAGCTGGCGATGCGCGGCGTGGCGCAGGCCGCCGGATTGCCCGTCCCGGATTTTGTGCATGTGCTCAATTACGATGCCCTGCGTTATTTCATGGAGAGCATACAGCCCCCGTGGGTGATGAAGCCGCGCTCGGATGTGTCCGCCATGGGCATCAAGAAGATGGAACATTCCGAACAGGTCTGGCGGGCGATTGACGAGCTAGACCGGCGCGAACCTTTGCGCGAGCGTTCGTCCTTTTTCCTGCTCGAACGCTTCGTGCCGGGTGATGTCTTTCACGTAGACTCGCTGATTGAAAACGGCAAAGTCATTTTCGCGGGAGCCAACGGCTACGGTCGCCCGCCGATGGATGTGGCGCAGGGCGGCGGCGTCTTTCTCTCGCACACGCTTGAGCACGATTCGGAAGAGCAGAAAGAGCTGCTCGATTTTAATCAGAGGCTGGTGACTGAACTGGGACTTGAGCGCGGCGCGGCTCATGCCGAATTTATCAAGGGACGCGAAGACGGGCGTTTCTACTTTCTCGAAATCGCCGCGCGCGTCGGCGGAGCCTACATCGCGGAAGTCCTCGAAGCCTCAAGCGGCGTCAACATCTGGCGCGAGTGGGCTAACCTTGAAATCGCCGGAGCCGATGGCGTGTACGAGCTGCCGCCCACGCGCCGCGAGTATGGCGGCATCGCGCTCTCGCTGGCGCGGCAGGAATATCCAGACACCTCGACCTACGCGGACGCAGAGATTGTCTATCGCGTCAAGAAGCGGCATCACGTCGGTCTCGTCGTCCGCTCGCCGGAACTCGCGCGCGTCAAAGAACTGCTGGACAATTACGCGCGACGCTTTGCCGAAGATTTTGTCGCCGTCGCGCCGCTGCCGGACAAGGCTGAATGAGAATTGGCCGCGAAAAGGCACAAAAGGCACAGAAAATATTTTAGAAAGTCTCTTGCATATCTCTTGTGCTTTTTGTGCCTCTTTGTGGCAATCATCGCTCCCTTCTCTTCTTCGCCGGTTGAAAGAGAGCGCGTGTGCCTGTAACATTCACAGCGTTTTGATGAACGCAACACTCGACCCGCCGGACAGGGACACCGCTGCGACTCCGCTCGATCACCGGCTCCAACCATATCTGCCAGAGCTGGCACAATTCTCTTCCAGCAAAGAGATGCAAGCCTCTGCGCTTTACCGCAAGCTGCGGCCTGAGATTGACAGAGTGCTGAACGGCCTCGTGCAGGAAGACTTTGCGCCGCAGCGACCCGCGCACAAGCAGCTCAACTCAATCAAAGCGACGGCGTGGAACATAGAGCGTGGCAGACGATTGGAAAGCATCGTGCGCGTGCTCAAAGAGCATCCGCAAATTGGCGAAAGCGATTTGTTGCTGCTGACCGAGCTGGATTACGGGATGGCGCGCACATCGAATCGCTTTGTCGCGCGAGAGCTTGCAGAGGCTTTGGAGATGAACTACGCGTTCGCGCCTTGCTATCTGTCTCTGGTCAAAGGTAACGGGAGCGAATTGCGTGTGGTCGGCGAAAACACGCAGGCGCTTCACGGCAACGCGCTGCTCTCCCGTTATCCGCTGATCAACGCGCACTCGCTCGCGCTGCCGAATGGCATAGACAAAATACGCGGGAAAGAAAAACGCCTCGGATGCCAGCGCGCGGTCGTGGCTGATGTCGAGCACCCGCTCGGCATGTTTCGCGCCGTGAGTCTTCATCTCAACGCGCATTCGACGCAGAAGCACAGGCATCATGAGATGCGATTGGTGCTCGATCACGTAGAGAATTTACGTCCACGGCTTCCGGTCTTAATCGGCGGCGACTGGAACACTTCGGGCTACAATTCAAAGCGCGCCGTTTACACCATCGCGGGCTTTTGGCGGCGCGTGATGATGGGCGTCGGGCATGTGCTCAGGAATCACTATGTTCATCCTGAGCGATGGTTCGAGCGAGAGCTGTTCCGTGAGTTGGAACGACGCGGTTTCAATTACAGAGACTTAAACGAGATGGGCGCAGGCACGCTGCATTACGATGTGAAAAATATAGCGGTGCATGAAAGTCTGGCCGACTGGGTTCCTACGTGGTGCTTCAGGTTTCTGCACTGGTCGCTCAGAGAGTACGGGGGTCGCGCCTCGCTCAAGCTGGATTGGTTCGCCGGAAAAGATATTTCACTGGCTGGCGAAACGCTGCCCGCCGTCGTCGGCAAGCTGGACGACGAGGTAGGCCCGCTCTCGGATCACGACGCGATTGTACTGAGCTTTGTGCCACATAGATCATAATATTTTACGAAAAGTATAGAGGAGAAGATTAATGTCTGAATCGCAAAATTACGGAAACAATTCGCAGACGATTGTTTATAACGCGGATGAGTTTCAGTTTGAGACAATCGAGCAACAGAACGGACAGGCCACAGTCATACGTTTTGAATTGCATGACCCGCGCTATCATGCGGGCGACATGGTCGTCGTCCTGTCCGGCTCGGACATACATTTTCACGGCATGATCGGAGAGATGGGGGACGGGTTCGCTGTCGCCACTGACCGCAGAGGCTCTTTGCTTCCGGCGACGGTTCAGTAACTCTTTGAGCTTAAGGCTGCGGCTCGGAGGAATAATCTAATGAGAACGACCTCTCGCTCGCGTACGCTGTGGATTATCATCTTCGCAATCATGTTGGCGACTGCGTGCCAGACCTACACGGACACACTGACGGGCGGCAAGACTGCCGCAGATGAAACCAAGATTACCACCGCGCTCCGCGCCATCGCATCGGCGCAGGCCATGTACGCCGTCGCGCATGAGGGCAACTACGGCACCTTCGAGCAGCTCGTCAGCAATAATAATCTCGACACGCGTTTTAGCGGCGAGCGTCCGGTCATCGGCGGCTATGTGTTGACGATGAAGATAACGCCGCCAGTCTCCGGCGCGCAGCCTGCTTCCTTCGCCGTCAATGCAGACCCGCAACCAACCGCAGGCGCAGCCAGTGCGCGCCACTTTTACCTTGATTCAACCGGCAACGCCGTTCACGTCAACGAGACACAACCCGCCACCGCCAGCGATAAGCCGCTTCCTTAAATTCACCAAAAAGGTCAGAACCGCCTGCGGTAGCGGGCGGGTTTCTTAGTCCATCAAAAACCCGCCCGCTACCGCAGGCGGTTCTGACAGGAGCTTTACTCTTTAGTCCCGATGATGAGCGGCGAGTGCGAGCCGATGTCTGCGGTCTCGACGCGCGCGAATCCGGCTTCGTTGAGCCACGTCGTATATTCCGCGAGCGTGTAGGTGTCGCCCACCTCTGTGTTAATCAGCATGTTGATGGCGAAGATGAGCGGAAAGGGCGGCGCGGTGCGCTCGTCGTTGGGAATCATATCAATGACGGCGATACGCCCGCCGGGCTTGAGCGCGCGATGAAGCCGCTGGAACAGATCGCGCGAAGACTGCTCGCCCTCCGAATGGACTATGTTGCCCAAAAGCGCGAGGTCGAATCTGTTCTCGCCAAAATCAACGGTCTTCAAATCTCCCGGCAGGTAATCAAAGCGGTCTGCGACCGCGTGGCGCTCCACGTACTCGCGCGTGGTCGCAAAGAGGCCGGGAAAATCCTGCGCGGTGATGCGCGCGCCTGTGTCCGCTTCGGCGATGCAGATGCCCCAGATGCCTGAGCCGCACGCGACATCAAGGACTTGCATGCCTTGATGCGTGTTGCCTGCGCCGAGAGCTTCGGCTGTGCGTCGCGCAGGCTCGCGATTGGCGACGTGCAGAGAGCGCACGAGGACGGAAAAGAATTTCTCGGCCTCCTCCTGTGATTCGACGCGGCGGTCAGGTCGGCCTGTGCGGATGATTTCCGTCAGGCCGCCCCAACTGTGCCACATCTCATCCATCTCCATCATCGCACCCAGATAATCCGGACTCTCGCGCACAAGGAATTTTTCAGACATCGGCGTCAGATGATAAAGACCATCACTCTTAGCCAGAAGCTGAAAGCCCGTGAGCGCGTCGAGCAGCATACGCATGCCGCGCTCGGAAGCCCCCGCGGCCTCGGCTATCTCTGCCAACACATGCTTGCCCACTGCGATGTGCGAGAAGACGTGAAGCCGCACGCCTGCCGCGAGAATACGCTGCGGCGCGTGCGAAAAGGTCATTTGCATCAATGGTTCGGGACTCAAGAACTGTTCGGAATTTTCGAGCGGGGGTGTTGCAGTCATTCTTATTCACTCCATAAAAAATTTTAGTCCGGTGATTGCGTGAAAGAAATTATAGCATCTCTCTCAAGAGCAAACACCGGACTATCATCAAGAGCTTCGCGTCTTCGGACTTACTTCGTCACAGTAACCGTGCCGGACATGTCCGCGCCGCCCGCGCCGCCGTGAAATGAGCAGTAGTAACGATACGTGCCTGCCTTTGTAAATTTGTGGCTGTAGGATTTATCCGCAGACAGGTTCGGCGATTGGAACGAGCCGTTGTCAGCCGTCACAGTATGCGTGCCTTCTTTGTTCAGCCAGGTGACGGTCGAGCCGACCTTGACGGTCACGTTCTTCGGGGTGAACTGAAAATTCTTGATCGTCACAGTCTTGTCTACTGCCGCTGCCGCTTTATTGCCCGCAGCCGGATGCGATGCGCTGCCCGAGACGGACAAAAACACAAAACTGCACATTAAGATTGCCAGACCTAAAATGAATTTCTTTCTCATCTTATGCTTCTCCTTTTGCGAAACGTTGGATACTGGTTTCAGAAAAATAGCTGAGCAAGTTCTTCTTTGCGGTCTTTGCGCGGTTTCTCTTTGCGGTCTTTGCGGTTAAATGGTTTTTTAACGCAAAGAGCGCAAAGAAATAAGACGCAAAGTGCGCAGAGAATACAAAGCTTCCTTTCATCTTGGCTGTCGGCGCGCGGTGACGTTGATCGTGCCAGCCATATCAGCGCCGCCCGCTGCTCCGTGAAGGCTGCAATAATATTGATAGCGGCCTTCGCGCTCGAAGGTGCGGCGAAACTCTTCGCCCGCAGCCATCACTGTGGATTCAAAGCCGCTGTCATCCGCTACGACCGTGTGCCGCCCGGTATTGTTTTTCCAGATGACCGTTGTGCCAGATTCGATTGTCAACTCCTTCGGCGTGAATGCGAAGTTACTGATTTCGACAGTCACGACCTTTGGCGCAGCTTGCGGTGACGCTGAAGCGGCGGGCGCGGATGAAGTTGGCTGCTGCGCGCCCGCGCTCGCGTCGTTTGCTTTCGATGACGCGCCGCCATACCAGACAAAGTAAGTGCCGAGTCCGAGCAGGATGGTCAGCCACCAGACAACCAGCTCAAGACGCATCCAGGGCTTGTACTTTTTGAAACGCAAAGCTGCGGGCACAAGCTTTGTCCCGGCGACGAGGATGATGTAAATCCCCAGAACTTCAGCGAGCGTGCCGAGCGCGGCATGCGCCGTCGCCACCGAATAAAAAGAATCGTTCAGGCGATGCGGCAAACCCGGCTGCACGCCTTTGTGAAAGACCGGAGCCATAAAATAAAAGATGGGAATCAAATTTAGAAAAACCACCGAAGTCTGGCAGAAGGCATGCGCGCGAAATTTCCCACGCCGCGCCAGCCACATGCCCGCCAGCAATGCCGCTCCCATCAAAAGCTGCGCTATCAGATTCAGTTTCGACATATCAAGATAAACATGAAGGCAAAAGGTAAAAGGTAAAAGGCAAAAGGAAGGCGGAAGCCAATTTTTTTAGATTTGCTTTGTTCTTCACTTTTACCTTTTACCTTTTTACTTTTTCCTTTCCTACATTCCGCTCTTTTTCTTTTTGTCTTCCTTGAGCGGGGGCGCGGGCTTGAACTTGGCCGGAAGTTCTGTGCCGGTGGCATTGCCTTTGACTTCGACGATCATGTCCTTGAGCGGCCCGAGGATGCCGAGCAGCTCGCCTTTTTCCTTCTCCGGCACGCTGAATTTATCGAGCGTGGCCACGAGGTCTTCGACCAGCGCGCCAAACTCGCCTTCGGTCACTTTCATGTTCTTGTGCGCGGCCTTCATGCTCAGCCCCTTGTATTTGCAGGGG
>JACMLC010000523.1 GCA_014379795.1 Pyrinomonadaceae bacterium | reverse complement strand
GTTTACAGAACGTAGGCCAGAGCGAAATCTGGTATATCCGACAGCACTCAACGGAAAAACGGCTCGAAGCCAACACCCATCTGGCCTTAGATAAAATTACCAGCACGCTGATCACCAAATGGCTAAAGCCCCCGCCCGAACTGGTCGAAGCCGCCAACAAGGCGCACACGCCATTGCTGCGCACGCCGCTTCTAAGCTCGTCGGCCATCAACATCGTCACGGAAAGCCTGCGCGAGCTTCTCGCCCCGCGCACGGCGCTGCATGGCGTGTTGCTTGACCTGTACGGACTCGGCGTGTTGATTGAAGGCGCGTCGGGCATCGGCAAATCGGAATGCGCGCTTGATCTAATCACGCGCGGGCATCGCTTAGTGTCGGATGATGTGATAGAAGTGCGCCGCATCAGCGCAGATCACCTGTCGGGCAGCGCGCCCGAATTGCTGCGCGAGCATCTGGAGATACGTGGACTGGGCATCATCAACATCCGCGACCTGTTCGGCGTCTCTGCCATCAGTAGCACGAGAAGGATAGACCTTTCCATACAGCTCGCGCGGTGGGATGAAGCGGGCGATGTGGACCGCTTGGGGATTGACGCACGCTCGGTGGATATTCTCGGCGTCGCAGTTCCGCAGGTGTTGATTCCCGTCAGCCCGGGACGCAATCTGGCGACCTTAGTCGAGACGGCTGTACGCGTCCAGCTCCTGCGCCTGCGCGGTTACGATGCCGCGCAATCTTTCGTCGCGCGCCACACGGAAATGATTAAAGGCGGCGAAGGGTGACGAGTTTTCAGTTTTCAGTTTTCAGTTTTTAGTTTCGGTTTTCAGTTTTCAGAGAATCGTTTTTATAGTTGAAGCATGGTGAAAAAGAAGCGTGCGGGAGGGGTTGAAGGAGGTGCGCCGGACATCGTGATTATCACGGGTCTGAGCGGTTCGGGGATGTCGTCTGCGACAAATGCGTTTGAAGATTTGGGTTATTTTTGTGTTGATAATCTGCCGTTGACGATGCTGCCGACTTTTGCCCGTCTGGTGCAGCCGAGTGATGGCGAAGAGTCTCCGATTGAGCATGCCGCGCTGGTTATCAATATCCGTGAAGGGAAGTTTTTAGCCGAGTTCGAGACCAAGCTGAGCGCGCTCGAACGGCAGGGCTTGCGCGTCTTCGTGCTTTTCTTAGAAGCGACGGACGATGTGCTTCAGCGCCGCTTCAGCGAGACGAGGCGGCCACATCCGGCGGATACAGGCGATGGATTGCTGGAAGCGATTCGCGCTGAACGCGCAGCGATGGCCGCGATCCGCACGCGCGCAGACCTCATCATAGATACTTCTGTTCACTCTGTTCACACCTTGCGCCACTTGCTCGTCAAACGCTTTAGCCCCGGCACGGACGGGACGCAGATGACCGTTCAGGTGATGAGCTTCGGGCACAAGTATGGCAGCCCGCATGATATGGAGCTGGTGTTCGACGTGCGGCATTTGCCGAATCCTTATTTTGTCCCGGAGCTGCGCGATCTCTCAGGCCATGATCGCCGCATCGTGCAATATCTCAAAGCCGAGCCGGAAGTGGCCGAGACCCTCCATCGCTTCAGCGACCTGCTCGAATACCTGTTGCCGCTCTACAAACGCGAGGGGAAATCTTATGTCACGGTCGGCATCGGCTGCACGGGTGGCCGCCATCGCTCCGTGATGATAGCCAACGCGCTCGCACGCCGCCTGCGCCGCACAGGGTTTGCCGCGCAGGCCGTCCATCGTGATGTCGGCAAGGCCAAGCGACGCGGGGGGACAAGGAAAAAGTAAAAAGTAAAAGGAGGAGCACAAGCATGGGCAACGCAAGCGCATCCTCGCGCTTGTCACTGTTACATGGTCAGCGTTACATCATCGTTTCCTGAGAAACAGAATGTGAGACCACATGAAAAGTCATTCTCTCCCAGCGATAATGAAGCCTAGCTTTTCTGCCGTCCTTCTCATGCTTTTCATTTGCATCTTCGTGGCTATTGCTTTGGCACAAGCGCCGTCAGACACTAAGCCAACACTCTCACCTGAAGAGCAAGAGTTGCTTCGGGCGCGCAAGGCCAACGAGGAAGCTCAAGCGGAATATTACCGGGAGCAAACAAATAAGCTCCGCCAGCCTCCGCCGGTTGCCACCCCGCCTCCCGGAAAAACTTTTTGGCAGAGCGTCGCGGAGAATCCGGCCAGCGTAGTCGGCGTGATCGGAACGATTTTGGGCGCCATCATCGTTGCCTTTGTCAGTCTGACCGCACTTTATTTTAATAGTCGTAATGCAATCAAAGCCCAGCAAGACTCCCAGTTCTATGAGGCGATGAAGCGCATGGGTGATAATGACAGCCCGACGCTACGGGCCAGCGCAGCAGGTCTCCTCGCATTGATGGCGCAAGATGAATGGCGGGAGCCAAGTCTGAGCAAAAAATGGCCTTTCTTCAAGCTGGAAAGGTCAAAGCCTTACTTTCACACAGCAGTAGACCAACTCATGACAGGGCATCTGCTGGAAAACAACCCCGTCGCAATTGAATCAATCAAAAATGCCCTCCAACAGCTTGTGCCCCTTGTTCCACACGACCTCAGCGCAATCACCCACGATCTTCACGCCGCCAACTTGAGCCTTCAAGATCAGTTGGCTTCACTGATAGCCGAGTTCTTTGTCATCAGCAACTGTCAAGAGCCGCCCAAGGCTTGGGAGAATGAGCAGGATGAAGAATTGTGGGAACAGCTCAAATCTGCAACGGGTTACGAAGCTCACTCGTTGAGGAAGCTTGTCATTAATAGCCGTTCCTTCAACAACAGGTTTGGGAATTACCGGCTCATAATTGATGCTCAAACTACCGGCGACCGTGGACAGTTTCTTTCTGACCTCTATGACAGCCTAAAGGTCGTGTCCGGGCACCTTCGCGCCAATGTACCCTTGTTCTGTACCGCTTTAAGTAAACTTCAACCGAAAGATGCTCCGCCGCCTAGTTCCCTGAACTCATTCTATTTCGAGAGAGCTTTTTTGGTTGATGGCAAGATTGAACGGGAAGCCAATCTGAGTCACATTGGATTCATGAATGCAAATTTTAGCGGGATGAAACTTTACGACGTAAATTTGGCAAACGCGTCCCTTAACAGCTCAACTCTAAGTGTGCTGATGGAGGGTGGCAGCTTACGCAACGCGTGGCTCATGGGTGCGGAGTTTGGGGGCGCATGGATCAGGGGTGTTGATATGACTGATGCCCGCTTGGCAGAGGCGAAAATCCCCATGGGGTTAAGCTCCAACTGGTGGCAAGCGAATTTTTATACCACGAACCCTGTTCCCGAAGTTGACAGTAAGTTACTTGAGCATTTATTTGAAAAGCAAGGTGTTCCAACTGACCCGACCGAGGTACATACCTCTGTCCTTACTTATCTCAACACTTATCTCGAAAGCAAGCAGGCGAAGAGCGAGCCAACACAGGATTCATAGTTGTGGCGCGAAGAAAGGAGAGAAGTGATGCAAGATCAACTGTACAGCACTTTGAGTACCGGAAAACGCTACGAGGTCGAACACCGAACTGCGGGCGGCGGCGTGCAGAAAGTCGAAGGAGATTTGATTTCGCTCGACGAATCCGGCTTTGTGGTGATTGAAAAAAACGGCAAGAGGATTCTCATCAAGAAGGAACTGGTAGATATACTGCGGGAAATATCTGGGGAACAATAACCAGCAAAAAGGACTAGAGAAATACCAAGCATTGCGTATGCTTGGCTAAGCTAAAGTCGTAAAGTGATGTCGAGGAGTTACAGGCTTGCGCTTTAAGCACAAGGTACGGAGAATGTAGCTGGAAGTCACACAGGCTATCTAAACAGTTTAGAAGTTCATCATGAGCCTAGCCACTTTATAACGTATGACAGAAAAGACAGACAGCAAAGCGGCGGACGCAGAGAAGTCGGGGAGAGTCGCGGGCGTCATTGTCACGCACGGGCATCTTGCCAGCGAATTGCTGGCGGCGGCTGAGATGATCGTCGGCAATGTCTCGCATATCGCGGCTGTCTCAATCGGCTGGCATGATGATGTCGAAGTCGCGCACAACGAAGTCGAGCGTGCCATGACGCGCGTCTCCGAAGGCAACGGCGTGCTGTTGCTCACGGATATGTTTGGTGGGACGCCGACCAACATCGCTTCGATGTTTCTGGCCGAAGGACAGGTCGAGGTCGTGACCGGCGTCAATTTGCCGATGGTTATCAAGCTCGCCAGCCAGACCGAGCGGGAATCGCTCGCAGAGGTGGCTAAGCGCGTGCGCAATCAGGGACAAGAGGGGATTTATCTGGCCGGTGATTTGTTATCGCCGCAGAAAAAAAGCTGAATGGTCGAGCGCAGGGTAGTCATCACAAATCGCTTGGGACTGCACGCGAGGGCGGCGGCGCAGCTTGTCCGCACGGCCACAAGGTTCCAGAGCTTCGTGCGCGTCGAGCGCATAGACGGAAGCGCGAATGCGGATGCGAAATCAATTTTGAGCGTCTTGATGCTGGCGGCGGCGCATGGCGTCGAGTTGCGCTTGACGGCTGAAGGCGATGATGAACGGGAAGCTATTGAAGAATTGAGTTCTCTCTTTGCAGGAGGCTTCGGAGAAAGAGAGCCTTGAGCAAGCGTGCGAAAAGAGAGGTTCGAGAAGAACGCTGGCGCGGGCAGGCTGTGTCCGAAGGTCTTGTGGTCGGGCGCGTGCTGCGTATCCATGCCGGGGCGCGTCAAGTTTACCGCGCCTCCATTGAC
>JACMLC010000522.1 GCA_014379795.1 Pyrinomonadaceae bacterium | reverse complement strand
GAGCGCATTTCGTCCAGCGTCAATTCGTGCAACTCCACGCCGCGCCCCACGGCGTGCAGCGTCACGCGCCCGACCGCATCATGCGCCTCGCGAAACGGCATCCCTTTGCGCGCCAGATAATCCGCCAGCTCCGTCGCGTTCATACACCCGCGCGTCGCAGCCTCGCGCGCACGTTCTTCATTAAGGCGCACGTTGCCGAGCGCCGTCGCAGCCACTTCCAGACAATCGCTGACAGTCTGGGCCGTATCGAAAACTGCTTCCTTGTCCTCCTGCATGTCCTTGTTATAAGCGAGCGGCAATCCTTTCATCACAGTCAGCAGCGCCATCGTGTGCCCGAACACACGCCCGGCCTTGCCGCGCACCAGTTCCATCGAGTCTGGATTCTTTTTCTGCGGCATCAGGCTTGAGCCGGTCGCGACGGCATCGCTCAATTCCAGAAAACCGAACTCGGCGGTCGAGTAAATGATGATGTCTTCCGCCAGCCGCGAGAGATGAACCATAATGAGCGAAGCCGCCGCCGCAAACTCTATACAGAAATCCCTGTCGCTCACCGCGTCCAAGCTGTTACGAGCGATGCTGTCAAACCCCAGCTCGCGCGCCACAGCCTCGCGGTCTATCGGATAAGAAGTCCCTGCCAAAGCCGCAGAGCCAAGCGGCAACACGTTCACGCGCCCGCGCACTTCCGCGAGCCTCTCGCGGTCGCGCGACAACATCTCGAAATAAGCCAGACACCAATGCGCAAACAGAATCGGCTGCGCGCGTTGCAGATGCGTGTAGCCGGGAAGCACAGCCCCGCTATGCGCTTCTGCTAAATCAATCAAAGCTTCCTGCGCGTCATGAACTAACCGCGAGATAGCATCCACTTCATCCCTCAGCCAGAGACGAAACGCCGTCGCCACCTGATCGTTACGGCTCCGCCCCGTATGCAGCTTGCGCCCAGCATCGCCAATCAACTGGATCAAACGCGCTTCGATAAACGAATGCACATCTTCAGACGGCAACTGGTCGAAATACCCTTCATCCGTCGCCGCGCGCTTGAGCATCGTGCTCAAACCATTCTTAATCTGCACAGCCTCTGCCGCGCTCAACACCCCCGCGCCGCGCAATCCCTCGCAGTGCGCCACGCTCGCCCGCACATCAGCCGCAAACAGCTTGCGGTCAAACCCAAACGAGCGATTAAACTCCGCAAACTTCTCATCCGCTTTCCCCGTGAACCGCCCGCCCCACAAATTTTTCGACTCGCCCATCAAATCGCCTCCGTCTCGCTTCTGATACCCTTACATTGTAGCGCGGCAGGGTAAAGAGACCCGGAAAATCTTTGACATTATGCATCTTCGCTGTTATTTTATGCATCTATGCAACAATTATGCAAGTTTACTGCATAAGAGAAGATGAATAAAGAGAAACGGCAAAACAAAATACTGAGCCTGATTCGCGCTAAGAATATCGGCACGCAGGAGGAATTGGCCGCGCAGCTTGAGCGCGCAGGGGTAACGGCGACGCAATCCAGCATCTCGCGCGACCTGATAGAGCTGGGCGTTATCAAGCAGCACGGCGTCTATACGCTGCCGCAAGCTCCGAAGGGTGCGGCGGCGCACGGCCTCTTGAGTCTGGACACGGCGGGCGATGTTTTAATCGTCGCTAAATGTGAATCGGGGATGGCTTCTGCCGTCGCGGTCGAGATAGACCG
>JACMLC010000521.1 GCA_014379795.1 Pyrinomonadaceae bacterium | reverse complement strand
TTATGAATCAGGCGTTGACATCGTAGCCTTTTATGGCGCGAGCATCACCAATGCCGATGTCATCATGTCCGACGGCAAGAGCGTCGAGCATGTCGGTGTGATACCGGACGAATTGCTGTTGCCGACCGGATCTGACATGGCTGCCAAGCGCGACCCTGTGTTGGCACGCGCCGCCGCGCTTGTCGGGATTGAGCTGACGGCGGAAAAAGCAGGGACTTTCTTTCCAATCGAGTGGAAGAAATAAACAAGCCGAAAGTCAAAATGAGGTCGCGCGGCGGCGCTATTCGTCGCGCGACCTCACCGCATCTTTTCGGGTTTTGTGGCTATCTAAGGCGGTTACCTGATGCGCCCTCGCGGGACTTCGATTCTGACAAAGATGCTATTGGCACTCAAGCCTTCTCAATAAATCAGGAATATCAAAATGAAAATTAAAATCCATCATTCATTATTGACTCGAAGTTTGATGCGCGCCACAGTTCTCGTGCTGCTCTTCGCGGTCTGCGCCCTGCCCTCTATACAGGGACAGACGACGCTTGAGAGCTATCGTCGCCAGAGCGTGGACATGCTTAAAAATATCAAGCAGGACATTCGTAAAAATTACTACGACCCGAAATTTAACGGCATTGACCTCGACGCTCATTTCCAAGCGGCGGAAGATAAGGTCAAAGCCGCCAACTCAATCGGCGAGATGCTCGGCATCACCGCGCGCGTAGTGATGGAGTTTAACGACTCGCACACAGGCTTTCTCATGCCCGCGCCCAAAGACGAGGTGGAGCAGGGTTGGGTGATGCAGATGATCGGCGACAAGGGCTACGTCATAGCCGTCAAGCCGAAGAGTGACGCCGAAGCCAAGGGGCTGAAGCCGGGAGACGAAATCATTAGCTTGGCGGGTAACACGCCGACGCGAGACGGCCTCTGGAAGCTCTGGTATTTCTTGCGCTTTCAGCCGGGACTTTCGTTGGTCGTGAAAAGCCCCGGAGGGCAGCCGCGCAGGCTCGATGTCATGGCAAAGATTGTGGAGGGTAAAGCCGTCTACAATCTTGCCAGCACGACCGGAAGCGACAGCGTGGATTTAATCAGGCAATGGGAAATTGATGCGCGGCTCCGTCGTCACCGGTATGTGGAAGGCGAAGATGTTCTGATCTGGCGGATGCCGGCATTCGATAGCAAGGAACTCGTCGCCGATATGATGGAAAAAGCCAAAAACCGCAAAGCTTTGATTTTGGATTTGCGCGGCAATCCGGGCGGCTATGAAGAGTCGCTGCTGCGCCTGCTCGGCTCCGTGCTGGATCATGATGTGAAGGTCGGCGACATCAAATCGCGCAAGGAGACCAAGCCGCTGATCGCTAAAACGCGCGGCAGCGACCGCGTCTTTAAGGGGCAGCTAGTCGTCTTGGTTGACAGCGATTCCGGCTCGTCCGCAGAGCTGTTTGCGCGCGTCGTGCAGCTAGAGAAGCGCGGCACTGTGATCGGCGACCGCACTTCCGGCTCTGTTATGCGGGCTATGCATTATTATCACCGGTCTGCGCTGGATGCTTATTTTACCTACGGCACGAGCGTGACCATTGCAGACCTCATCATGACCGATGGTAAGAGCTTGGAAGGCTCCGGGGTCACGCCCGACGATCTGTTGCTGCCAACGGCTGCTGACATGGCCGCGCAACGCGATCCGGTGCTCGCGCGCGCTGCCGCTCTCGCAGGCTTCGCTCTCACGCCTGAGAAAGCCGGAACGTTTTTCCCGGTTGAATGGAGACCTTGATTTCCAACTGCCTAATCAATAAAGCGATGCTGTGCGCGATAGCGGTGGAGCAGCTCTTCCAGAAATCCTTCGTAGGTAAACGTCGCCAGATGATAGGAGGGGCGCAGGCGGTACATAATCGGCATCGCCACGCGCCACGCCATCCACTGCCGCTGCATGTCCGGCAAATCCCAGCGGCGGCGCAGGAAAGTCTCCACGACCTCGATCTGCGATTCGGTGAGCGGGCTTAAGTCGGCTGTGAAAGGCGTCGGCCTGAAAGAACGCCTGTAGGCGCTGTCGCTGACCGGCGCGGCAAAGACTTCATCGAAAGACGGAGCTTCTGCTTCGCGCTCGCGCACGACGACCGTTCCGGCGATCATATCGCCCGCGCGCTGGTCTTTCGCGCTGATGAAAACTGAGATCAGGCCAATCGAATAAAACGGCACGGGCATCATGTCAAAGGTTCTGAGCAGGTTGCGCACAGCCGCTTCCCAGAAGGTGATGGGGCGTCCGTCCTCGCGTATCACGCGCAGCTTGAGCCAACGCTTGCCGGGCGTCTGCCCGTTCCACAGCCACTCGAAAAAGACGAAGTAGCCGGAGATAATCAGGAAAACAAAGATGACGAGCAAGGCTTTGACCCACTTCGGAGCTTCGGTCAGCCGGTCTCCCAAACTCGCGTAATCTGAGATAATCGCAAAGCCGAGATAGATCAGCAGCAAAATCAGGAACTGCAACGTGTGGTCAACGGCGCACGCCAGAAAGCGATTGCCCGTCGAAGCCAGCGCGAAATGCAAAGGCACACGCTCCGGCGTCTCAATCACCAGCGTCTCTTCATTCGCAATCGTAAATTCGGCAGCCATCTCTTAGCCGCGAATTATAAAACATAATCAAGCGCTAGCGTAAACAAAAGCATTGTCTCCTTTGCGCTCTTTGCGTCTTAAATCTTTGCGTCCTTTGCGTTAAGAAAAATTTTTAACCGCAAAGAACGCAAAGAAAATCTTGCCTTTTTTGTTTGCATTAAGAAATAAATTCATCGAAGATGACTAACATTTTAAGTTAAGCATCGGAGAAGCGCATCAAGTGAACGGACGCATCTTTCAACTCAACTGCTCGGACGGCGGCGTGCCGAAATTGCCTGTGCGCGAGGCCGTCTTGACGCCGACGGGACTCATCGGCGACAGGCAGGCGCATCCCTCTATTCACGGCGGGCCTGAGCGCGCGTTGTGCCTCTACGCGCTCGAACAGATTCTCGCCCTTCAGGCCGAAGGGCATCCCATTTATCCCGGCTCTGTCGGCGAGAACGTGACCGTGACAGGGCTTGACTGGAACGCCCTCGAACCCGGCAGCCGTCTCGCGCTCGGCGATGAAGTCTTGATCGAGATTACCTCCTACGCGGGGCCGTGCCAGAACATCAAGGCATCATTCGCCGCAGGGGAATTCCAACGCATCTCACAAAAAACACATCCCGGCGAAGCCAGACTCTACGCCCGCGTACTGCAAACAGGCCGCCTCGCCATCGGCCAACCAATTGTGCTGTTAAAGAGTAATGGAGACGGATGACAGTGATGCTAAATGTAAGTTCAGTGCTTAGTGATAATATAAACTCAGAGGTGAAAAATAAATGCGCTGGCCGATTCTATTCTTAATTCTGAGTTTGGCAGGTTGTAATGCTAACCAACCATCAAAGAGTGTTCCGCCCGCCAATAACAATTCGGCTTCAACACAACCAAAAACAATTGAGGCGATTTTGTCGCTGCCGGACAATTTCAAGCC
>JACMLC010000520.1 GCA_014379795.1 Pyrinomonadaceae bacterium | reverse complement strand
CGCGCGGAAAAGCTCGCGGCGGTCGGGCGTCTCGCGGCGGGCGTCGTGCATGAGATAAATAATCCGCTGGCGACCATCGCGGCGTGCGCCGAAGCCTTAGAATCGCGCGTCGCGGAAGGCGCGTTCGGCTCTTCGCCCGAAGTCGAAGATTTAAAAGAATACTTGGGACTTATTCGCAGCGAGGCTTTTCGCTGCAAGTCAATCACGAACGGCCTGCTCGATTTCAGCCGCACAAGGGCGAGCCAGCAGATGCCCGTCAATATGTCCGAAGTCATCAACTCTGCCGCGCGCCTCTTGTCGCATCAACGGCGCGGCGAAAGGGTGGAGATTCGCGTCGAGGCGGCGAAGGATTTACAGTTTATCGCGGGCGACGAAGGGCAACTGCAACAGGCCGTGATCGCGCTCTCGACCAACGCGATTGACGCGATGCCGGACGGAGGCCGCCTGACCTTGCGAACGCGCAACGAGAACGGCTTTGTGATGGTCGAAGTTTCCGACACGGGCGTCGGCATCTCGCAGGAAAACCTGGAGAAGATTTTTGATCCTTTCTTTACCACCAAAGAAGTCGGGCACGGAACGGGTCTTGGTCTCGCCGTCTGTTATGGTATTGTAACGGAGCACGGCGGACGCTTGGATGTCCAATCAACGGTCGGTGCCGGTACCACTTTTATTATTTCGCTCCCGGCAACCGAGATCGTCACAGACGGAGACTAAGAGAGCTTGAGCGAGATCACTCCTACACGAATTCTCGTCGCTGAAGACGAAGCTAACCTGCGTTTAGTAATTCAAAAGGAGCTTCAAAGATTAGGTTACAGGGTGCAGGTTGCGCCCGACGGCGAAGCCGCGTTGCGCTTGTTGGAAGAGAGCAACGTGGATGTGCTGCTCTGCGACATCAACATGCCGCGCATGGATGGCATGGAGCTGCTGCGCCGCGTGCGCGAGCGCGCCAATCCGCCCGAAGCCATCATGCTCACAGGCCATGCGACGGTCGAGACGGCCATCGAAGCGATGAAACTCGGCGCATACGATTACCTGTCAAAGCCTTATCGCATCACGGAGCTTGACGCGCTGGTCAAGCAGGCTGCGGAAAAGCGTCGCCTGCGCGTGGACAATCAACGCTTGCGCGCACAACTCGCCCGCCAATCCGCGATGCCGGAAATCATCTCGGTCTCGGATGAGATGCGCGAAGCAATTCGCCTCGTCGAACGCGTCGCGCCCTCTGACGCTTCTGTACTTATCACTGGCGAGAGCGGGACTGGCAAAGAGCTGATCGCGCATGCCGTTCATCGCCTCTCGACGCGCGCGGATTCTTCCTTTATTGATCTCAACTGCGCGGCGTTTCAGGAATCGCTGCTCGAATCGGAATTGTTCGGCTACGAAGCGGGCGCGTTCTCGGGCGCGAAGGGCAGAAAGCTAGGGCTGATTGAGCTGGCGGACGGCGGGACGCTTTTCTTAGATGAGATTACAGAGTTGCCGATGCAGCTTCAGGCCAAGCTCTTGAGGGCGATTGAGACGCGCTCTTTTTATCGTGTCGGCGCGGTGCGCAAGGTCGAAGTCAACGTCCGCATCGTCGCCGCGACCAACCGCAACCCGGATCAGGTCGTCGCCGACGGCACTTTCCGTGCAGACCTGCTTTATCGCATCAACGGTTTTCAGATTAACCTCACGCCTTTGCGCGACAGGCCGCAGGACATCGAGCCGCTCACCGGGCATCTGCTCAAACAACTCGGCGGCGCGAGCGATTTGGAGTTGACGCCCGAAGCGACGGAAGCCCTGCGCGCTTATCATTGGCCGGGCAACGTGCGGCAGTTGCGCAACTGTCTTGAGCGCGCCGTGCTGTTGGCGGATCATGGCCGCATCACGCTCGCGGAATTGCCTCCTGAAGTCACGCGCCCCGCAACTTTTCCAGCCGCTCAGGGCATGTCGTCTGCGTCCGGCATCAATAATTCCGCGCCTCTCCCTGCGCCCGATGCAGCGGGTACACCCGCTTCATTGCGCGACGTGGAACGACAACAAATTCTCGCGGCGCTCGAACAGACGGGCTGGCATCGCGGCAAGACCGCTGAAATTTTGGGCATCTCGCCTTCGACTCTTTATCGCCGCCTGCGCGATTACAATCTTGAACACAGGCCATGAGCGCGAAATCTTTGCCCTCAATCGAAACCGCACGTTTAAGACTTCGCACTTTCAGGCTCAGCGACACGGATGATTTTTATCGCATCTGGACAGACCCGGAAGTGATTAAATTTTTCCCGCCGTGGCCGCTCACCAGAGAGAAAGTCGCCAGGAGCATGGCTCGCAGCCTTGAGCGTTGGCGCGAGCGCAATTTTGGCCTCTGGGCTTTGGAGCTGAAAGAGAACGGAAATCTGATTGGAAGCGCAGGGCTGCAACACCTCGACAACACAACTGAAGTCGAAGTCGCTTACATTCTGGACACGCCTTACTGGGGAAAAGGTTTTGCGACGGAAGCAGCAAAGGCCGCGCTCCGCTACGGATTTACCGAAGTCGGGATTGAGCGCATCGTCGCCATCACAGACCCGCAGAATGTTTCATCCCGGCATGTGATGGAAAAGTTGGGAATGAAATATGAGAAGGTGACGCATTTTTACGGAGTTGATAACGTATACTATGCCGTCTCGCGCGAGGCATACCAGCCGGACGAAGATCCGTACCTTTCTCGCCGCGCTTAACGACCGATTTAAGCGAAGGGGAAAATCTCGACTATCCGGCAGCCATTTTCATCTCGCCATCTAATCCAACCTGAAGCTGTTGATTTCAAATCGGTATTACAATAAGTGGCTTGAGCGACTCTAATCCAATCACCCTGCATCTGCTTAAATTTGAAACAATCTCTTTCGTTAATGTTGATAATCTTAGCGGTCGAATAGGGTTTTGTGCGAAGTGGATTTGTTCCTGTATTTATTCTGCTGATGGCAAAGGCTTCTTTCATAACTTGCCGCCAATTCTTAAACCGCACGCCCCTGCTTTCTTGTAACCAAAGCGTTCCATTTGTTTGCTCGTCAACCTCAACTTCAAGCCAGCCGCTAAGCCTGCTTTTAACAGCCAGATCAAAAAGTGAATAGTCCAACTTATGTCTTTCCGGATTAAGCAAGGGATAAGATTTTTCGCCTTCAGCCCGAAAACTCCAACTGTTAATAGTCTTATCGTCGTAAAACCGAAGCGTTTGAGCAGGACGTACAGATGCGTTCGGCTTCGCGTAAAAGTAAACAACAGTGGTTGCATTAAAACTTATATCTGCGAAACCAAGAACACCTGCAACATCTATACATTCCCAGCCGGTCGAAACAGTCTGTTGCGGTTCAATCATTGAAGCCGTCACAGGAAACACAGCTTTTGTGTGTTGGTCATTCCCGGACAAGCAACTAAAAATAACTACGCAGAGAATAAAAATGGTTGTAAATCGCCTCATTTTATCTTTAACCCGAAACGGCATAACGTATCACTTGAGAGCGATGCTGTATCAGCATCGCTCTCAAGCTTGATGAACAGGCTTCACTTCATCCTTCCGCCTTCATCCTTGCTTTTCAATGCTTTCTAATCTCGCGCGGTCTGAAATCGAGATTCTTTTTCTTCCGATACTGATAATGCCTGCGGTCTTTAATTCATTGAGAGCGTTGGTTGCGGTCTCTCGATAGACGCCGAGGCGTTCGGCTATGTCGCGGTGGGATAAGCCTTTGACCTCGCCGTCTTCGGCTTCGCGCAGGAGCAGGGAAGCGATGCGCGCGACGAGTCCCTTGAAGGCGATGTCTTCCAGTTGTTGCTCGGCTTCGATGACGCGCTTGCCGAAGGCTTCGAGGATACGCATGGCGAGCTGCGGCTTGGACATCAGCAACCGCTCAAGGTCTGCGCAGTTCATGGTGATGACCAAAGAGTCTTCTGTCGCTTCCGCGAAAGCGTCGTACATGCCCTGACCGATACAGCTCATCTCTCCGAAAAAGGAGTAGGGCAAGAGATGCGCGATGACCAGCTTGCGCCCTTCGGGCGACATCCGATAAATCTGCACCGCGCCCTTTCGCAAGAGGAACAGAGCCTCGCCCGTCTCTCCGGGAGTGTACAGCACGCGCCCTTTCGCAAAGCTCTGCATGACGGTCATGCGCTCGACCGTCTGCATCTCTTCAGGCGAAAAGTCGCGGAACAAATCCGCCGCCGGAAGATGCGTGTTGGCTCCTACTTGCCCGTCGCGCTCCGTGCTCATATTCTTGGAAAACTCCTCTATGACGGCAGTATACACAAAACCGGGGCGCGTTATGTAAGCTTGATTACTGACAGCAAGGCGAACTTGGCTCATACTGCACGGACTGTTTAGGCGATTTTACAGATTTTGACTTTGTTATCAGGAGAAATAAAGATGAGTGAGAAAGTAACGCAGATAGGCGACAACGACTTTGAGCGTGACGTGTTGCAATCAGACCAGCCTGTGCTGGTGGATTTCTGGGCTGAGTGGTGCGGCCCGTGCCGGATGCTCGCGCCGACACTGGATGCTGTCGCAGAGAAATATGACGGCAGCGCAAGGGTCGTCAAAGTGAATGTGGATGACAATCCCAACATCACACAGAGATACGGCATCAAAGGCATCCCGACCTTAATTCTCTTCAAGGGCGGCAAGGAAGAAGAGCGCGTGGTCGGAGCGACGAGCAAGGATGTTCTCTCGCGCATGATTGACAAGCACACCAGCGCCGCCGCTGCCACAGCTTAATTCAAGGCAAAAGTAAAAAGGTAAAAGTAAGGAAGGCAATCGAGCTTTCTTCACTTTTGCCTTTTACCTTTTGCGTTTTTACTTTCTCGCTTACTTCTTCACAAAAATTCGCTTGGTCTCGAACGAGCCGTTGGGGCCGTCGAAGTAGAGGTCAATCGTGAGGGTCGTGCCGTCGGGCGAGAGTATCCACTTGCGCGCCAGTTGGTTTTTGACCTGCCCGTTCGGAGTCTCTGTAATCGTCTCTTCGTTGACAAGGATGCCGTTGCCGCGCGGAAGCCAGTTGGCTGTGCGCTTGCCTTTGGGAACGGGTGCGCCGGGAGGTGATTGCGGCGTGAACTCTGCCTCTTTGCCGTCGAGCGTGTAGCTGTCGCTGACCGTGCGCTCGCCCTGCGACGTGATGAGCTTGGTTTCAAGCTGAATCTTGTCGCCCGTGTGCGTGATGGTCATGACCTGATTCATGTCCGCGGGCAGTCCCATGCTGCGGCCCCTGTCCATCGTCCAAGCGCCGCTGAAATTTATCTTCTCTGCCGCAGCTATTCCTAAGCTCAAAGTCAAAACGAAAATAGCGATGCCTGTAAAAGTAAGCTTGCGTCTCATCTGATTTCTCCTACATAAAAGCGCTGGCCTAGAATGACAGCGAGGCGAGCGTCGTTTCATCTTTGACCAGAATGCGATTCCCCAGAAAGACTGGATGCGCCCACGTCGGACTCGTCGCGACAGTGTATTGCATGACAGGCTCATAAGCTTTGGCACCCGTCTTGAGCACGATCAGATTCGCGTCGTTGGTCAGGAGCAACAAAACTTTTCCGGCATTGAGAATCGCGACGTTCTCGCCCATCCTGCCGGGACTCTGCCAGACGGTTTTTCCCGTGTCCGCGTCGAGACAGAAAAACTGCCCGCGCTTTTTAACAGATAAACCATAAAGCATGTTTCCTTCGATAACGGGCGAATTCATGTACATCTCATTATCCGCATTGCGCCAGACCTCTTGCGCCGCAAAATCCGCTCCCTGCTTGGCGACGCGAACGGCAAACACTCCTTTGCCTTCCGCTGAAAAAATCACTGTGTCTTTATAAGCCAGAGGCGTGACGGAATTTGTGTCGTAACTTGTTTTGGCCGGAAGCTTCCACAAGAGTTTTCCCGTCTCGGCATTGATGCCGACCATTTCTTTCTGCGTGAAAGTCACGAGCTGCCGGACGCCCGCGAGCGTCGCAATAATCGGAGACGCATAGGCAGGGCCGTCCGCATCGTAAGACCATTTGACTGCGCCGCTTCCCGCATCGAATGCCGTGAGCGCGCCCTTGTCCTGCCCGCCAACGTGAGCGATGACTGCGCCGCCATCTACCATCGGTGACATAGCCGTTCCATACAAGGGCGCTGTCACCGGATACTGTTTGGAAAAATCCTTGCGCCATAAAACTTTTCCGCTGCGCGCATCATGGCAGGACAGGACGCCCGTGATGCCGAGCGTGAAAACCTTGTCGCCGCTCAAGACCGGCGTGGACTTAGGCCCTTTGCCATGATCGGTCGCAGCCGAATTCATCGTGTAAGAGACCGGAAGCGGGGGAGAACGCCACAACTCTTTGCCCGTTGCTGCGTCCAGACAAAGCAAGACCTCTTCTTCGCCCAGCCGCGTGTGATGATAAATCTTTCCCCCTGAGACGAGCGGCGAAGAATGGCCGACGCCGACCGTCACTTTCCATTGCTCCTTCAAAGCTTTAGGCCATGCTTGAGGGACGGAGACCGCGCCGACCTTCCCGTCACGATTCGGCCCGCGCCACTGCGGCCAATCTCCGCCAGCAGCAGCAGGCGATAGCAATGATGCCAACAGCGCGGAGATTTTCAGCCACTCGAAAAAGATTTCCATCGCTACTCCTAAAACAAAAACGAGGAAGCTCCCGCAAAGGCGCAAAGGCGCAAAGAAAAGGATTGCGTTCTTCCTTTGCGTCTTTGCGCCTTTGCGGGAAACTTCTTCATGCTTCTAACTTTCAAAACAAAAGCTTCGCGCCGAACTGTATGTGGCGCGGGCTTTGCGCAGAGAGTATCTGCCCGAAGGTCGGCGAGCCTAAGAAATTATCCGGCAAGTTGAAATTCGGGTGGTTGAAGAGATTGAAAAATTCGGCGCGTAGCTGCAAGTTGAAACGCTCCGAGAGCGAAGTGTTCTTGACGAGCGACGCGTTGAAGTTCTGGTATCCCGGCCCCTCCAAGATATTTCTCCCGGCAGAGCCAAAACTGCCGAACGCGGGAAAAGCGAAAGCGGCGGTGTTGAACCATTGATTCGGCGTCGGCGACGAGAGGTTCGGATTGCCGTTGATGTTCGGTCGGTCGTTGCCGCCAAAGCCGAGGCTCGATATGCCTGTGCCGCTGTTATCAATCTCCGGCAAGAGCGCGACCGTGAACGGGCGTCCGGTCTGTAACGTGACGATGCCGTATGTTTGCCAGCCGCTCAAAAAGGTCGTCAGCCAGCCGTCATCCGCCAGATACTTTCTGTCTTTGCCGAACGGCAGGTCATACGAATAGCTCAAAGAGAAGCGATGCCGCGCATCGAAATTCGAGCGGCCACGCTCTGCCCGCGCGTTGTTGCTGTCCTGCGGATAGTTCGGGTCGCCCGCGCTCGTGAAAAAGTTTGAAGCGTCGTCAATTGATTTCGACCAAGTGTAAGACGACAGAAATTGCAGGCCGAAGCTCAAACGTTTTTGGAATTTTGTTTGCAGGCTGTGATAGTTCGAGCTGGCGCGCGATTCCAAAATGTTGATGTCCGCGAACTGTGGGACGGGGCGCGGGTTAAAGGGCAGCGCGCTCGGCTGCGGCTGGTTGATGTCGCGCGCGGAGACGAGCTTTGTCCCTTTTGAGCCGACGTAAGCGACTTCAAGGAAAAAGTCTTTGCCTAACTCCTGCTGCACGTTGAAATTCCAGTGCTGCATGTAGGCCGTGCGAAAATCTCGCTGGATGGCGAGCGCGGAATCCGGCAGCGCGAAAGGAAAGACAGCCGGAAACGGATTGCTCAGCGTGAGCGGCAGTCCGGGCAAAGGAAAGAAAAGATTGAAGTCGAAATAAGGCGCGTTGAAGTAGAGAGCTTCGCCGGGCGCGAGCGCGGATTGGTCGTAATAGACGCCATAGCCCGCGCGCACAACCGTTCGCCCGGATTCAAACGGCGTCCACGCGAAGCCCAGTCGCGGCGCGAAATTATTTTTGTCCGGCTCAAAACCGCTGCGCGGAACTCCGCCAGTCCCTACCGGCACAAGGCTTCGCGTCGCGGGGTTATAAATGTTCGCGCGGTCAAACGCATCCACCGGCGGCGAGTTGTATTCGTAACGCAGGCCAGCCGTCACGGTCAGGCGCTGCGTCACGCGTATGCTGTCGTTGATAAAAAAGTTATAGCTTTCCGTCCGCAAGTGCTGCGCGTTATCCACACGCGCGACGCCCGTGCGAAGCGGAAATCCTACCAGCAAGTCTGCCAGACCGTTACCCGAAATCTGTCCCTGCGGCGTCGTGCTGATAAAGTTCAAAAAGCCGCGCGATTGCACATCACGAAAACCATTCTGCTGCGCAAAGCGAAAGTCAATACCGAATTTGAAGAGATGCCGCCCGCGCACGTATGAAGCCGTGTCGAGAATCTGGAAAATGTTGGTGACGCTGCGCTGCGGGTTGTTGCCTTCGTCTCCGATGGGTGAATAGCCCGTGATGGTGATAAAGCTCAGACCGAAATCGCGCGGGTTATTGGAAAACTCCGGCAAGCCGACGGCGCGATTTGTGCTGGTGCCGAACTGCTCCTGTAGCACGCCGATGGCGACGCGGCTGAAGGCGAAGCGCGCTTCGTTGATGAAAGACGGAGAGAGTATGTGCGTCTCGCCGAGCATCGCGTTCTGGCTGCGGCGCGGAATCCGAGTCCCGTAGCCGGGCACAAGCGAAAAGCCGGGGCCACTGAACGGCTCGAACAAATTGCGGTCGCCAAAGCTATAGCGGAAAATCCAGTCCGAGCGATCACTCAGGGAATGATCCACGCGCACGTCGAACGTGTCGTTGCGGTCGCGTTGCGTCGGCGACGAGACGAAGTTTTGAAACGGCACATTGCGATTCGGCGCAGGATAAAGCGCGGCAATCGCGCGGCCTATCGGGTCTTGGCGGTTAAGCGGAATGACGTTGCCGGGAAAGCATCCGATCTGGGTCATCGCATTGCACGGCAGAGGTATTCCTGTGTTCGGGTCTACGAGAAACGGGTCGTGTATAAAGACCGGATTGCCAAAGGCGTCTCT
>JACMLC010000519.1 GCA_014379795.1 Pyrinomonadaceae bacterium | reverse complement strand
ACGGCATTCGCGCCCTTGAGAGCAATCGTGATGCGGCGACGGTCAATCATTCGTTGAAAGATGAAGAAAGTGCGCGCGGCGAAGGTCATGCAAGCTCAATCGTCGTGCTTGCCGTCAAACCGCAAAGGCTCGGCGGCATTCTCAATGAGCTGAAGGGAGCTTTGCAGCCAGACCAGCTTGTCCTCTCCATCGTGGCAGGCGCGAAGATCGAGACGATGGCCTCAGAGCTGCTTCATTCCGCAATCGTGCGCGCGATGCCGAACACGCCCGCGCAGATCGGGCAGGGCATGACCGCCTGGACGGCGACGCCGGAAGTCGGCGAAGGGCAGCAGGCACAGGTGCGCGCGATGCTGCGTGCGCTGGGGCGTGAAATCTATGTCGAGAGCGAGCGGATGATTGACATGGCGACGGCGCTGTCCGCGACGGGGCCGACCTATATTTTTATGATGATGGAATCGCTGGTGGATGCGGGCGTGCATATGGGATTTTCGCGGCACGTCGCGCAGGAGCTGGTCTTGCAAACGATGCTGGGAAGCGTGCTGTTTGCGATGGAGTCCGGCAAGCATCCGGCGGAGCTAAGGAACATGGTCACTTCGCCCGGCGGCACTTCCGCAGACGCGATTTACCAGATGGAGAAAGGCTCTCTGCGCACAGTCCTCTCGAAAGCTGTTTACGCGGCCTTTCAGCGCGCCGTGGCGTTGGGCCAGAAAAGCAAATAGAAGAATTGCTCAAGCTTCCGTTAAATTTTATATGCGAATCAAGGATAGAAACATATCAATTGCTTTTCCTTTGCGTTCTTTGCGTTTGTTCTCTTTGCGTTCTTTGCGGTTAAGGGCTTTTTAACGCAAAGGACGCAAAGTTTTCTCGCAAAGCGCGCAAAGAGTTTCTACTCTTGATTGACATTTTATTTGGCGGCTGACAACTATTGAGCCGTTTTAAGACTCAAAAGACGTTCAGAAACTGAGCCGATTTCAAGTCTCAAAAGATACCCCTAAAACTTCATTAATACACAGAGGTCACAATTAAAAGATGAATTTTATACAGCAGCCCGCACGGCGATGGCAGGCGTCAATTGCCGCCTTGCTCATCAGTTTTCTACTTCTCGGGCAAGCTTTTGCGCAAACCGCAGTTCCTGCAAAGCTTTCTGCGACCGAAACTCAACTAGCTGAAAAAATCAGCGTTGACACGATCAAGGCCATTACCGCCGCGCTCTCTGCGGAAGACATGCAGGGACGTGGCACGATGCAGCCGGGCGGCGACAAGGCCGCCAACTATATCGCAGACCGTTTTGCCAAGCTGGGCTTAAAACCGCTTGGCGATAAAGGCTCGTACCTGCAAAAAATTGAGTTCAAAGAGACCGTCACCACGCCCGAAACGATGTTCAAAGTCGGCGAAGAGACTCTGACACACGGCACGGATTACGCGGTTGCGCCGCATCACAACGGCAATAAAGATGTCAGCGGCGAGATGGTTTTCATCGCCTACGGCATTCAGGCGAAATCAATTGGCCGCGACGATCTGGATGGCGTTAACGTGAAGGGCAAAGTCGTCGTGATGCTCGAAGGCCCGCCCGCCAACATCAGTAAAGAAGATTGGAAAATGGCTGAAGCCACGCGGAATATCATGGTGATGTTGGTAAGAAACGGCGCGGCGGCCATCGTTTATATCGGTCACGGGCGCGAAGAACACGGGCCGGAGGAAACCATCCAGTATCTGAGCCGCAGGCAGATTACCTTGCCGGACGAGAAAGGCTATCCGGAGTTTGTGCCGCCGTTTATTTATGTCGGCTCAAAGGCGGCGGAAAAACTCTTCGCCAAATCAGGCGTCACGCTCAGAGACGCTTTAGTCAGAGCCGAGCAGAACAATTTCAAGCCGATAGAATTAAATCAAAAAGCCAAGCTCGTCGCCAAATATAAGACTGCGAAAGGCGCTGGCAGCAACGTGGTCGGCTACTTGGAAGGTTCGGACGCGAATTTGAAAGCCGAAGCCGTTTTATTCAGCGCGCATTACGACGCTTACGGGACGGAGAACGGCAAGGTTTATCCGGGCGCGGCGGACAATGCGCTCGGCGTCGCGGAAATTCTCGCGATTGCCGAAGCGTATTCAAAGATGGAGACGAAGCCGAAACGCTCTATGGTGTTTCTGGCCGTGACGGGCGAAGAGTACGGGCTTTACGGTTCAAAATACTGGGCCAAAAATCCGACCTGGAAAATCAAGCAGGTCGCGGCCAACCTCAATCTTGACGGAGTCGGGACGGAAGTTTACGCTCCCGTTAAAACCTTTGTCGGTTTCGGGGCGGAACATTCGACCTTAGGAGCCATCCTCGGAGATGTTTCCAGCGCTTTCGAGATTAAAGTTATCCCGGACCCGATCCCGGACCAAAAAATCTTTTACCGCTCCGACCATTATTCTTTTGTGGAAAAAGGCGTGCCCGCACTGATGCTCTTAGGCGTGCCCGCAGGCGACCCGCAAGTCTGGATCAAGCGCGTCAAAGAATGGGAAAAAACCGATTACCACAATCCGGGCGACGTGATTAAATCCGATTGGGATTGGAGCGGAGCGCGCACGGTCGCGGTGGTCATGGGCATCATGGGCTGGCGCATTTCCGAAATGGAAAAAATGCCCGAATGGTTGCCGTCATCGCGTTTCGCCAAGTACGAACGCGGCAACACAAAGGAAATCCCGGAAGAGAAATAACATCAAGTCGCAGATCGGTATGACAGCGGCTTTCAAATGAAAGCGACTGTCTCCCGCAAAGGCGCAAAGGCGCAAAGAAAGACTCAATCTCTTCTTTGCGCCTTTGCGGGAGATGTTCTTTGCCTATGGCTCAAATCCTCTCTAGCTCCGCGACTGTAAATTCATCTTCGACATTGCCTGTGTTGAGTGTCGTCGCCGGCTCGAAGAGCAGCACATGCGCTTCCTCTTCGGCGACGGGACGATGCTCGACGCCGCGCGGGACGATGATGAACTCGCCTTCTTCAATCCACTCCTCGCGGTCGCGGAACTCCATCCGAAAACGCCCCCGCACGACCATAAACATCTCGTCTTCCGCCACGTGATGATGCCATGTGAACGGCCCTTGAAACTTGACCAGCTTGACGAGTTGGCCGTTCAGCTCTCCGGCGATTTTGGGCTGCCAGTGCTCATTAAAGAGCGAAAGCTTCTGTGCCAGATTAACTTTCTCCATCACTCAAACTCGCTTTCTCGACAAGAAAATTCAAAACCCCTCAACCCTTTGCGTCTTATCTCTTATCTTTGCGCCTTTGCGAGAAATATCAACGTTTCACGCAAAGACGCTAAGATAAAACCGAAGGCGCAAAGAGTTGAAACATTCACTCGCTTAAATTTTAAAATGGTCTCTTAGCCTTCACACGCCGCCCGACGATTTCATACTCTCCGCTCAACACCAGTGCGACAGCTTTCGCATAGAGTTGATGCTCTTCTTTGAGGATACGCGCCGCGAGCGTGTCGTGTGTGTCGTCGTCTTGAACGGGAACAATTGCCTGCGCGATGATGGGGCCGCCGTCCAGCGTCTCGTCAACAAAATGAACCGTACAGCCGCTCCATTTGACGCCGTGCTCAATGGCCTGTCGTTGCACGTCAAGGCCGGGAAACGACGGCAACAAACTCGGATGAATGTT
>JACMLC010000518.1 GCA_014379795.1 Pyrinomonadaceae bacterium | reverse complement strand
GCCGCGCGTTCAAGGGCTAAATATTCTTCAGGCGTGTAATGGGTCTTGGGTTGTGTGGACATAACCTTCAAGAGCTAACTCATGCCGGGTCATTATACTACTCCGACTTACTTTTGCGCGTCCTGATTACGCATCGCGATGGCGTAGAGAATCGTCTTGACCTGAAAGGGTGTCAGGTTCGGATAGGATTCCATCAAGAGGGCGATGATGCCTGTGACGTGGGGGCAGGCGAAGCTGTTGCCGGTCAGTTGGCGATAGCCGCCGCCGGGCCAGGTGGTGCGGACGTTGACGCCGGGCGCGATCAGCTCTATCACCTCGCCGTAGCGATAGCCGAAGTTGAAGGGATCGCCGCCTTCGCGTTTGATGACGGAGACGAGCGAGGATGAGAAGATCGAAGGATAGCTCGGCTGCGGAAGATTGTTGGCTGCCGCGACGACGATGCAGCCCGTGTGATACGCGCGGTCTAAGAGATCATGAAGCGGGCCGAAGTATTGCGGCTTGGTCGTCCCCAACGAAAGGTTGATGACCTGCATCTTGTTCTTGATCGCCCAATCAAGACCCGCCAGAAACATGTCGCCTGAGCCGGACGCGTTCGCGCCCAGGACCTTGATGCTGTAGAGGTCAACTTCGGGCGCAACGGTCGTGATGATTCCGGCGCAGGCCGTGCCGTGACCTGCCGCGTCGCCCGAAGTTGACGGTTGAAAAGAGACGCGGCCTCCTTCGACTACGGCTTCGACGGATTCCGTGACTTTGCCTTTGAGGGCGGGATGCTGGTTGTCTATCCCGCTGTCAACGACTGCGACGCGCACGCCGCGCCCGGTGCGCCCCTGCCATGTTGAGTCGGGCGTGATGGGCGCCCATAAATCGGGGGGCGTGCTCGTCTTTTTGCGCGTCGTTTGAGACTGCGCCATAGCGTAGCTCTCCTGATGAAGAATAACTTTTTAGAACCCTAAATAGGTCATGCCGGATGCGGAATTCTTTTCCGTATAGCGCGCGAGCGCGTCGAGCATGTCACGAGCCAACTCGCGCTCGGCATCTCCGCGACTGGCGATGTCGCGCAGGGAAACGGCCATTAGCATGAGGTCGCGATGCTCTGGCGCGGCGCGGACTTTCTTCAGCCACTTGCGCAACTCCGTGCCGCTCGAAGCCTGTTCCTTCTTCGCCGCTCCCTTGCTGCCTCCTGAGAGCATGCGCTCAAACAGAATCTCGACCAGATCGGCGGCCTCATAGGCGTCAACCAGCGTGGCTATGGCGTCTGCATAATGCGCAGCTTTATCCATCTCGTCAGGCATGAAAGGCTCGTAGGGCGGGTCGCCCAGGCGGTTGACGAATTCGAGCACGCCGACCATCTCGCTGCTCGTGCGCAGCGGCGTCGCTAAGATAGTCTGCGTCGAATAGCCCGTCGCGCGATCCACTTCGGCATAAAAAGTCTCTTCCTGCGCGACATCCGTGACGGCCATCGGCTGCCCGGACGAGAAGACAAATCCAGCGATGCCTTTGCCCGGCGGAATTCGCACCTTCATTATCTTGTCGGCCACCTCGCCGATGGCGACGAGGAATTTCAAGCCGCCCTTGTTGCCGTCGCGCACAAGCACGGAGGCTTCGTCAGAGCCGACCGATGAAGCTGCGAGGCGCAGCAGATTTTCGATTGAGCGTTTGAGCGGCGCGGTTAATGAATCGGCAACATCTACCACGCCCACGGCGGCGCGTATTTGCACTTCAAGGGAACTCGCGCTCGCGCTCGTTTTCTTTCTCGGTTGCTTTTTCTTCGTGCCGGTTGCGGCAGATTTTATTTTCTTAGCCATAAGCGTTCCACAATTTCTATAAAAGGGAAAGAGAGAACATCATCGAATAACATGAGTCAGCGCGTCTACACTGCGAAGGACGCGCCATTGTAAAGGTAAAAGGCAAAAGGTAAAAGGCAAAAGTAAGGCTCAAGACATTTTTCAGATGAAGAGGTAAGCTGTCATGGGCGTTGATTTTATCCTTCTCCTTTTACCTTTCACCTTTTTCCTTTTGCCTTCTCTGAGCGCCTCCGTGTACTATGCTGAAAGACGGCGCTTCGGAGGCCGTTGTGCCTACAGGTTGCCTGCCGCAGGCGCGCTTGACCATTCAAAATCAATTTCCAAGAGGCTTATCGTAGTGAAGCAAAGAATTTCTCTCGCGCTGGTTGCGCTACTTCTAATCTCCCTCTCAGCTCCAACATTTGTTTTTGCACAGAATCAAAATTCGTCGCCCAGTCAGGGGCGCGGAGGCAATAGCGGCGGCAACAGCAACACTGCCGCGCCCGCGCGCACGACTCCGGGCGCATCGTCTTTGCGCCGGACTCGCGGGCGGGGGTTGGGCGAAGCTGCGGCAGCCGTCGAACAGGATGTCTTGGAAGCCCTGTCTGTCATTCAGGAGAATTACGTAGAGGGCAACAAGCTTGACTACAACACTGTCTTCAAGTCTTCGATCATCGGCATGCTGCGTGCGCTCGACCCGCACTCGAACTATTACGACCGCGAAGAGTACGACGAGTTCAAGACAGACCAGCGTTCGGAGTATTACGGCATCGGAGCCTCTATCGGAAATCAACGCCTCAAGGAACAGACGGACACTTACATCATCTCGGTGTTTGAAAACTCGCCAGCGTCGCGGGCTGGCTTGCGCTTCGGCGACCGCATCGTAAAAGTTGACGGCGTTGACATGGTTGATAAAACCTCGCTGGACGTGCGCAACAAGATACGCGGCCCACGCGGTTCGATGGTCAAGATTACGGTTGAGCGCGCGGCAACCGGGCGGCTTGAAACCGTCGAGATTACACGCGAATCCGTGCCGCAGCCTTCCGTGCCTGATGCCTATCTGCTCAAGCCCGGCGTCGGTTACATAGACATGACGCACGGCTTTAATTACACGACGGCAGACGAGCTTGAATACGCTCTGGAATATTTGCGTGACCGGGGCATGACTTCGCTGGTCTTGGATTTGCGCAACAATCCGGGCGGGCTGCTGGAGCAGGCGATTCGCGTTTCGGAAAAATTTTTGGCGGGCGGGCAGGTGATTCTGACTCAGAAAGGCCGCAACGGTCTGGGCGATGCTGTTTATCGTTCGTCTAACAGCACGCCGGATCAGGTTCCGCTCGTCATCTTGATTAACGGCAACAGCGCGTCCGCTTCTGAGATCGTCGCGGGGGCGATGCAGGATCACGACCGCGCGATGCTGGTTGGCGAGACGAGCTTCGGCAAGGGATTGGTTCAGAGCATCAGCAATCTTGAGCATGGCGCGGGGCTGACGCTCACGACCGCCAAGTATTTGACGCCATCGGGTCGCTTGATTCAACGCGATTATTCGAACAGCAGCCTCTACGATTACCTGACGCGCGGGACGACGCGCGACGGCGCAGGCGCACAAGCGAAACCGACCGGGCCGGAGAGCCGCACGGACTTGGGACGCCCTGTCTACAGCGGCGGCGGCATCACGCCCGATGAAGCGGTCAAGCCGCGCACGATCACTCTGGCGCAGGCGCGACTGATGAGTCCGCTCTTTATGTTCACGCGCGAGCTGGTCAACGGGCGCATCGCAGGCTTTGACGCTTACAAAGTGCAGCGCGCGATTGATTTCAATCGCAGGCTTCAGCCGACGGACTTTCCAGTGACGGAGTCGCTCTATCAGGCATTCAGGAATTTCGTTTTGAAAGATGCTTCATGGAAAGCGACGGCGGCGCAGCTTGACCGCAGCCGCTCTTTTATCGAGCTGCAACTTCGCTACAACATGATTACCGCCGCCTATGGCCGCATCACAGCCGATCAGGTTCTGATACTTGACGACCCGCAGGTCTTGAAAGCGATTGACGCCGTCCCACGCGCACGCCAACTCGCCCTCTCAGCCAGAAGAAAGTAAAGCAGGAAGTAAAAAGGCAAAAGGTAAAAGGCAAAAGTGAAGACTGGAAGCAGCGACAGCTTTGTCTTCACTTTTGCCTTTTACCTTTTGCCTTTTTAGTTCCTTCTTTACTTTCTTCTGGCTGAGAGGGCG
>JACMLC010000517.1 GCA_014379795.1 Pyrinomonadaceae bacterium | reverse complement strand
TGACGAAGGCGTGCAGGGAATGAGCATCGGCGACAAGAAGACGATTGAGATCGAGGCCGACGACGCCTACGGCCAGCGCAACGAAGCCCTCACGCGCGAGGTGCCGCGCGACAGCATGACGCTTGAGGACGACCCGCAGCCCGGCATGAACCTCGTCCTGCAATTGCCGGACGGCAATGAGATTCCCGTCGCCATCACGGAAGTGACAGAAGCCTCCGTCACCCTCGATGCCAATCATCCGCTCGCCGGACAGAAACTGATTTTCGATATAGAGCTGGTCGGACGAGAAAGCAGTGACAAGTGACGAGTGATAAGTGACAAGATAAAAACTTTTTGTCTTAACTCATCACTCATCACTCATCACTTATCACTTTCTTCATCATCTTCCCCGACGCCGAAGTAGCGCATCCACTTATTGACATCTTCCCCGGAAACGCTTGCGCGGTCGTCTTCCTTCGCTGTCTCTGTTGCCAGAGCCTCCTGCATGCGTTGGCGGAACTCGCCGGAGCGTATGACCTGCGCGCCGCAGCGGCGCACGTATGCGGCCAGCGCACGGTCTGAGGTAACGATGAACAGCGTGCGCCGCTCGCGCGCAGCATCCACCATCCGCTTGATGCGCTCGTCTGCATCGGAGCCGCGCTCCGCGTAAAAAACACGGATGCCACGATAGCCTGCGCCGTCCGCGAAATGCTGTTCCGGCGCGCCATCAAAAACCACGGAGACTTTGACCTTGCGTGCCTGCGCAAAGCTTGACAGCTCATCGAGCAAAGCGCGGCGTGCGCCCGGCTTGTCACGATGCCAGCCGACACGCTGCGCCATCACGTTGTTGCCGTCAACGAGATATGGCATTTTTCTTATACGCTCGGTTATTCGTAAGTGAATTTGTAAGTCAGTATGCCTGTGACCTTGACCGGCTTGCCTGAAAGCAAGGTCGGAGAAAATTCCGCCTGTCGCGCCGCGCTCACGGCAGAGGCGCGCAAGAGCGGAGGCCCGCTGATGGCTGAAGCCGAAACGACCTTGCCCTTTTCGTCAACGGTCACCTGCACTGTTACTGTGCCCTGTGCGCGCGCGGCTTTCGCAGCCGGGGGATAGACAGGCTCTGGCAAGCTGGTCGCTTTGCCATTTAAGACGCCGCCCGAAATAGTTCCGGGGACAGGCTGAGGCACGTTGTTATTGGAATTTCCCTGATTGGAATTCGGCTCCACATTCGCGTTCTCACTGCTCTCGTTCGGGTCGTAGATGCCCGTGTCTTTTGTCTTATCAGTGATCACTATGACATCGCCGCTGTCGAGATTGACCTGCGCGCTTCTGACACGCCACACGCTTCTGGCGCGAGTGAGAGCGGCAACGTATCGCCCGCTCGCTTTATCTCCCTCGACCGCCATCGTAAACGCGGCATTGCCCGTGCCGTCCGCTTGTTCGCTGTACACGCCCCACGGGTATCCGATGCTCTTGATGTTGCCGAGCCTCTCTTTGACCGCTGCGTTCTCCTTGAGCGTGGACTCCGCCAGCTCATAAGCGGCGGAAGACTTGACCATTCGCTCGTAAGACTTGAAGCCGAAATAAACCGCTAAACCGACGCCCGTCGCGAGCAGGATTAAGATGATGCCGATAATCAAGAGCACCTTGCCAACGCGCGACTTGCGTTTGGGCGGCGCGAATTCGGGGTTCGCGCCCCACGAAGTTTGCATCTGCCCGGCGGGCGGCGAGTATTGCTGCGGCGTCGGCGGTTGCGGCGGCGCGGCGCTCGCGGGCGTTCCGCACTTCTGGCAAAACTTGACGAACGGAGCAAGCTCTTTACCGCAGTTCTGGCAAGTCATTTTCGTGGCCTCCGAAGCAGGGAAAGAATTTTTTGATTTGCGATTGAAAGACACCTCAAGGAGCATAGCTCATAAATCCCAAAGCCTGTGAATTACTATCAAGCCGAGCCGCTCACTTCTGCTCTTTCAGCTTATTTCGAAGCCTGTTTTTCTGTTCCTCGTCTGTTGTCAGCTTGAGCGCCTCTTCCCATGCGGCTCGCGCGGCGGTCGGATCGCCGAGCTTCTGATGCACATCACCTATGTGTTCCTGATTTTCTGGCTCTTGCTCCAAACCGGCGGATTCAAGCAGATAACGCTTCGCTTCGGCATAATCACCTAATTTGAAATAGACCCACCCGAGGCTATCCAGGATATAACCGACCTTCGGCGCACTTTTCGCCGCTAGTTTCAGCATTTCTAATGCCTCATCGAGATTCTTGCCACGTTCTGCCAGATGGTAGCCGAGATTGTTAAGAAGGACGGGGTTATCAGGGCTGAGCCGCAAGGCTTCTCTATATTCCATTTCGGCCTCGTCCCATCTTTGCTGCTTTTGCAAGGCATAGGCAAGAATTGCATACAAGTCAATATCATCCGGCTTGAGCTTCAGGGACTGTCGGCAGAGTTTTTCAGCCTCGGCATACTGTCCCCGTACTGTTAAGAGGTTGGCGAGGTACTTCATAAAATCAATTTCACCCGGAGTTAAGCGCAATGCTTCTCGATATTCATTTTCGGCTTCGGCAAATTTCTTTTGCCCCTCCAGAGACCTCGCTAAATAGCTGTGCCATTCGCCATTACCCGGCATTAATTGTATGGCTTTTCTAAATGCCGCTTCCGCCTCAGCATACTTTTCTTGGCCGAACAGGGTGATGCCGTTGAAATCTGTTATCTCCGAGAAGGCTTCCATTGCTGCCGTCTCCCAGACTTTGACCGTATTATCACCGCTCCCGCTCACAATGCGCTTGCCGTCAGCGGAAAAGGCTACCGCGTTGACAGAGTTGGCATGTCCTTTGAGCGTCAGCAATTCTTGGCCGCTCTCTGCATCCCAGACTTTAATCGTATTGTTATCGCTCCCGCTCACAATGCGCGTGTTATCAGCGGAGAAGGCTACTGAGTTAATACTGTCGGCATATCCTTTGAGCGTGAACAGTTCCTTGCTGCTCTCTGCATCCCAGATTTTAATCGTATTGTCACTGCTCCCGCTGGCGATGCGCTTGCCGTCAGCGGAGAAGGCTACTGATAAGACAGTGTTGGCATGTCCTTTAAGCGTGAGCATCTCCTTGCCGCTCTCTGCATCCCAGACCTTAATCGTACTGTCACCGCTCCCGCTGACGATGCGCTTGCTGTCAGCAGAAAAGGCTACTGATCTGACAGTGTAGGCATGTCCTGTGAGAGTAAGCAGTTCCTTGCCGCTCTCCGTCTCCCAGACTTTAATCAGCTTGTCACCGCCCCCGCTCACAATGCGCTTGCCGTCAGCAGAAAAGGCTACTGACCTAACCGATTGATTATGTCCTGTGAGTGAAAGCAGTTCCTGGCCGCTCTCTGCATCCCAGACTTTGATCATATCGTCAACACTCCCGCTGACGATGCGCTTGCCATCAGCAGAAAAGGCTATTGAGTTGACAGTATCGCTGTGTCCTTTGAGCGTGCGCGGTGCGTTGCCGCTCTCTGCATCCCAAACTTTGATCGTATTATCATCGCTCCCACTGACAATGCGCTTGCCGTCGGCGGAGACGGCTAGCGAGTTGACAGAACCGGCGTGCCCTTTGAGCGTCACAGACTCTTGATTAGTTACTGCATTCCAGAGTTTGACCGTATTGTCATCGCTCCCGCTGACGATGCGCTTGCCGTCTGCGGTGAAGGCTACTGATCTGACATAGTCACCATGTCCTTTGAGAGTAAGCAGTTCGTTGCCGCTCTCCGTCTCCCAGATTTTAATCGTATTGTCACCGCTCCCGCTGACGATGCGCGTACCGTCGGCGGAGAAGGCTACTGATAAGACAGCGTTGGCATGTCCTTTGAGCATGAGCAGCTCCTTGCCGCTCTCTGCATCCCAAACTTTGATCGTATTGTCACTGCTCCCACTGACGATGCGCGTGTTATCAGCGGAGAAGGCTACTGATAAGACAGTGTTGGCATGTCCTTTGAGCATGAGCAGCTCCTTGCCGCTCTCCGTCTCCCGGACTTTAATCATCATGTCACCGCCCCCGCTCACAATGCGCTTGCCATCAGCGGAGAAGGCTACTGATAAGACAGAGTCATCATGTCCTTTGAGAGTAAGCAGCTCCTTGCCGCTCTCCGTCTCCCAGATTTTGATCATATTGTCATTGCCGCCGCTGACGATGCGCGTGCCATCAGCGGAGATGGCTACTGACATGACAGAGAAGGCATGGCCTTTGAGCGTTAATAGCTCCTTGCCGCTCTTGGACTCCCAGACCTTAATCGTATTGTTATCGCTCCCGCTGACGATGCGCGTACCGTCAGCGGAGACGGCAACTGATCTGATATCGCTGCCATGTCCTTTGAGCCTAAGCAGCTCCTTGCCGCTCTCTGCATCCCAGACTCTGACCGTCTCATCATCACTCCCGCTGACGATGCGCTTGCCGTCTGCGGTGAAGGCTACCGATCTGACATAGTCGTCATGCCCTGTGAGCGTGGACAGGCTGCTATGCGCCAAACGCCAATTGTAATCCCACTCGAACCCTCGCAGGTCTTTTCCATCTTCACCCGGTCGCGCGCTTTCGAGTAAATCCAGCATGCGGCCTATATCTGCCTGTATCCAAGCATCGTTAGCCTGTTTCATGTTGGCATCATAGAGAAACCGGTTGGCACGGATGTTCTCTCTTTCCGCCAGTTGACTTTGCTGCTCGGCAAGTATCGTTTGTTGCTCGGCAATTATCTTTTGCTGCTCGGCCTGCTGTTTTTCGGCGACCGCAATCTTCCTTTGTTCATCGGCCTCTTGCTTCTGCTTTTCCGCGATTTGCGTTTGCTGCTCGGCCTCTTCACTCTTCAAAGTCGCTTTATTTTCCAGCTCTCTCGCTTCATTTCGTTGTCCTTCGAGCTGGCGGGCTGTTTCTTCGGCGCGATCTCTCTCTTTGCGCGCGTCTCCCAGTGCGACTTCGAGTTGCTTTTGTGTATGCAGCAGTTCCTTTGAAGTCTGCTCCGCTAAATTCTTTTGATAAACCGCCGCGCCTGCCAGCCCTGCCATGACCAGAATTATGACTGCCGCGATGGCTGCCGCGCGGAGCAAGCCTCTTTTATAAGCCGCACGCTGGCGTTGGACTTCAGCGTCGGGCATGTTTGCCATCACCCAAGCCTGATCGAAAACCATGTAGTAGATACGATTCCGCACCTTCAGGTATTTATCTGCCGTCTTCGTGATGCCGGAGAGCCGCAGGATGCTCACGAGCGGGTTGGTTTCGTCGTCGCTGACTTTCCGGTTTTTCCTGACCCGAAGATATAAATCCAGGAGGCTGGCGCGGTCTGCATCTTCACTGCGCAGGAGCCGCTCTCTGACAAAGAGTAGATTGTCGTCTCGTTCTCTGGCGCGCGTGGAGAGAAAAAGTTCTTCGCACACGCGGTCTATGCCGACGGAGCCGGTGATGCTCTCATCTTCGGCGACGGCCTGACAGAGCCGCTGCGTCAGATAGGGATGACCGCCCGTCCAGTGCAACACGCGCTTGAGCAATGACAACCCTGTGGATTGATCCCGTCTCAGCCCCACGGCTAAAGGGACTGCTTCTGCTTCCTGAAAATCCTGTAACTCGATGCGCCTGCCGATATTGAAAGGAGTCGTCCGCGTGTCGCGGATTAAATCAGACGGAGTGGCTACGCCTAACAGGCAGAAGCTCAGTCGCTCCATCTCAGGGTCTTCAGTCCGCCGGTTATAAAACTCTCTGATGCCCGCAAAGAACTCATCTGTAGAAAACGGGAGGCTGCGAACAGCATCAATCTCATCCACAAACACGACCAGTTTCCCGGCTATCTGCGGCAGCGCCACCTCGCGCATGGCTCGCATCCAACGTTGCAGCGGCCCCATCTTCTTTTGCGCCGCCCAGAAGTCTTCCAGCTCGTCTTCGAGTTTGAGCTGCTGACCCATCAACCCGAGCAAGCCTTCGTACCATTGTTCAGCGGTGACATTCTGCCCGATGGCCGTCAAATCCAGCACCGCGACTGAGACGCCATCCTCGCGCAGCCGCACCGCCGTGCGCACCATCAAGCTGGACTTGCCCATCTGGCGGGGAGTCAGCACATAACAGAATTGTCCCTGGCTCAGCCCGTCGTAGAGATCATCATCAGCTTGCCGCTTAACGTAGCTTTGCGCATCGCGGCGGAGGGTTCCACCAATGACATAGAAGTCAGATGTGATTGTGCTCATAATTTTTTTTTATTCTTTGATGGGGATGTCATCACAGGCGCCAGCGCAGTAGTAGCGCCTGTCCACGCCGCATGTTTCTGCCCTCTACGGCCTCTGACTGCATGACATCATCCGGGCAGCGATTGCTTACAAAAGGTGACGAGCGAGATAGTTTGCGTAAAGCTGACAGCGAGGGCGCGCTTCCTGCACCGAATCACCGGCGAGCAGACCGGCGCTTCGCAAACGGTAGAAGCTCTCCGTTGATGGACATGGACGACGACGTAGGATTTCACGCATCATGTCGCATAAGCTCGCGTCCTGAGCGAGCAGCACCAGAAAGCGGCGCAAGTGATCTCCCAGAGGCCCCTCATCGCGGTCTGCCTGTTGAGAGAAATCTGCGACGCTTGTTCCGTGCGCCGCCATTTCGTGCAGTCCTTTGCGCACCAAGTATGGATGTCCGCTCACCAGAGCGTAGAAGGTATTGATTTCTATCTGATCTTTGAGCGGCGAGTTGTAACGCCGGTTGAGTTCCGCCATTTGTCCGGGCGTAAAGTCATCGAGCGTGAGGCGCGTGCCGACATTGAACGGCGATTGATTAAGATCAGAAATAAACAGATGCGCTTCAGTGGCATAGGCAATCGCCATCGTCAGATTACGCCACGGCCCTTCCGGGTCAAGTGAGCGCGCATTATGCCACGAGCGGAACAACCCGAAGACTTCACTGCCAAAGTGGCAGGTAAACAAACGATCCACTTCATCGAGTCCCCACACCATCGGGCCTGAGATTTTTGGCAGCACTTCGCGCCGGAGGTAACGCTGAAAGTTGACGCTCGGCCCCCGCTCGGCATTCCAGACTTCCTGCGGCAAGACATCCAGATCAAGCTGGTCGGCAATCAATTCGGCCAAGGCAAGGTAAAGCGTTTCCACCGACTCGAAATGCGCTTCGTTAAGTCCCTGAAAATCCGTCAACACGACTTTCGCTCCGGTCTCGCGCGCCAGTTTCAAGCCCCGTGCCAGCAGTGATGTCTTGCCCATCTGCCGCGCCCCTTTGACCAGCACGATGCTATCCCGGCGTTCGATAGCCGCGAGAAATTCATCATCTGTGGGACGCACGATATAAAACTTGGAATCGAGCGGAACCGCTCCGCCAATCGGCTCCAGCTTGCGCACGTCAAGCGGCTGATTCGGGGGGTTCTCCAATGAATTGAGCAAGTCTTGCACCAGCCGCTGATTATCTTGCGGGCTGTTCCAGATAGCATATTGCAAGGGGTTGAGCACCGCCGCCAGAGCGTCCGGCAATAGGCCCTCGAAGTTGACGCGAACCGGCAACAGGCGCGGCTTACCTTTCTGTTTCTGCGCGGCATCGTTCGCGGTTAATATTTCATAAGTCAGCATCTCGCTTGAGACAGAGGCGGTTGACAAGAGCGGGATCACGGCGTCCGCGCTCCTCACCTGTCTTTCAATCTCCTGCGCCCATTCGACGCCAATTGACAGGTGACGGTCAATAAAGACTTCATAGCCTCTCTCGCGCAACTCCGCCTCCAGCATACTGAGAATCTGCTCGTCCGGTTGTGCGTGGCGCTTGTAGAGCAGCGCAATGCGCTTGGGCGCAGATTTTCCTCCTGAATCCCCCCTCACTGATAGAGGTAAAGTGGAGATCTGAGAGGAATCGTCGGGAGCCGGCACACTATGAATAATGTCTCCGGCTGAATCTTCGATATTCAAAGCGCGCCACAAGGCATCACCGAAATCCTGCGCTCTCCGATAACGATCCAACGGATTGAAGCAGAGAGCCTTGAGGATCGCTTGCCCTGCGTCTGCCGGTAAATTTGGTCTTAAGGCTTGAGGCTCGACCCGCACGCCCGCGCGTTGCAGCTCCAATAGCTGAAAGCTCGATTCAGGATTAAAAGGTCTGCGTCCCGTGACCATCTCATAGGCGATGACGCCCAAAGCATAGATGTCACTGGCCGCCGTCACGGCTTTCCTCTCTAACTGTTCCGGGGACATATACATCACCGTCCCGACCGTCAAATTGGTGCTGGTGGTTGGCGCGACCAGTGAATTCTTAACTTTAGCGATTCCGAAATCAATGATCTTGACTTGCTCATCCCCATCACTCAATCGCTGGAGCATAATATTTTCCGGCTTCAGATCGCGATGGAAAATGCCCTTCTCATGGGCTGCGCTCAAGGCCCGACCGATTTGCCGGAACAACCTTGCAACCCGGCTCAAGCCCATGCCCGAAACGCTGATGGATGAACGGAGGTTCGCGCCCTCAACATACTGCATGACGATGTAAGGCTGCCCCGCCTCCATCTCTCCGGCATCGAAGATGCCGACAATATTAGGATGATCAACCCGCGTCAGAGCATCAATCTCATGGCGAAACTTGCTCACAAACCAACTGTTTTGCAATGAACTCTCAAGCAGCACTTTGATGACCACGAGCCGGGAAACCAACTGCTTGTCGCGCGCCAGATACACGGCTCCGATGCCGCCGCGTCCGAGTTCGCGCTCGATCAAGTAGCGATTATTAAGAATTGTTCCGGCAGCCAGCCCGGTATTGCCAGGCGACGGGCTAGCGGAAGCGTTCTCATCTGAATGTTGATCGCCGGTAGAAGTCATGTGGGACAGGTGAACGAAGTTGAGTGTGTATACCAACTGACGCCGAATGAGACGGGAACTTTAACATAACCGGACTGAGAGAAGGAAACTCTTTGTAGCAGAGTCAAGGTAATGATTTTCAGTCTCTTGGGAACAATTGAAAATCTAAAATCTAGAATTCCCGTAGTCGCAATATTCCACAATCGGGCAGCGTTCGCAGAGCGGTTCGCGCGGGCGGCAGAGCGTGCGCCCGTGCGTGACGAGGTTGACGTGAAACGAATAAAACTTTCCGGGCGGCACGATGGCGTTCATCATCTCATGCGCGCGCGCGTCCGTACACTTTTGCGGAATCAAGCCGACGCGCCGCAGGATGCGAAAGATATGCGTGTCGAGCGGAAAGACCTCTTTGCGACAGGCAAAGAGGAGCGTGCAGGCGATGGTCTTTGGGCCAATGCCGCGAAACTGTTTGAGATAATCAACAGCCTCTTCAGCCGACAGGTCATGCAAGAATTTCAGATCGAGCGTGCCGTGCTCGTCTTTAAGCTGGCCGAGCAGCGTCTTGATGACTTTAGCTTTTTGATTAGCCAGCCCGCCTGCGCGAATCGTGTCGGCGATGGTCGTCTCACGCGCACGCATCGCAGCATCCCACACTGGAAAACGCTTCTTCAAAGCTGCGAAGGTGCGATGGCTGTTCGTATCGCTCGTCGCTTGCGAGAGAATGATTTTGACCAGCATGTCCAAGGGGTCAGAAGCGCGCCGGTTTTCGGGCACGCCGTAGGTGCGCTCAAGATTCTGTATGATGTAGCGAATCGGCTTTTCGCTTTGCGAAAAGTCCGCGTCGCCTGTCTCTGCCTTACGCGGCGAGGATGCGCTCATAAAAGTTTATGTACTGCGGAATGATTTGATCTGTGCTGTAACGCGAAAGGGCGGATTCGCGTGCGCGCCTGCCCATCTCGCGGCGCATGGTTTCATCTTCGAGCAGTCGAATCGCGTCCGCGCTCATCTTCTCGACATCGCCGACCGCGCTCAAGAATCCGGTCTCGCCGTCGGTCACGACTTCGGGAACGCCGCCGACACGCGAGGCGATGACGGGGACTTCGCAAGCCATCGCTTCGAGCGCGGCAAGGCCGAATGATTCCTGTTCGGAGGGCAGCAGCAGCACGTCCGCCGCCGAAAGATAATCCACAATCTTCGGCTGCTTGCCGACGAAAGAGCAGTAATCCTGCACGCCCAGACAACGCGCGCGATGCTCTGCCTGTGCGCGCTCGCTGCCGTCGCCGACCATCACCAGCCGCGCCTTCGTTCGCTTCAACACGCGCGCCAAAATCTCTATGCAATCAATGGGACGCTTGACCGGGCGAAAGTTCGAGACGTGCGCCATCAGCGGCAAACCGTCCGGCGATAACTTCGCGCGCAAGGATGGCACTTCATGCCTCCGGTAATCCGTGCCGCAGATAAAGTTCGGAATAACTTCGATCTTATCAAATTGAAAAGTCTCTTCCGTAGCCTGTTTCAGGTAATGCGAGATGGCCGTCACCCCATCTGACTGCACTATGCCGTAGCGAGTGATGGGCAGGTAAGAGCGGTCTGCGCCGACGAGCGTGATGTCCGTTCCGTGCAGGGTCGTGATGACCGGAAGTTTGAGGTTCGGCTTTAAGGATTCGCGCGCGAGAATCGCGCTGATCGAATGCGGAATGGCGTAATGCACATGGAGCAAGTCCAGCTTTTCCGTCTCTGCGACCTTTGCCATCTTGGTCGCTAAGGCGAGCGTGTACGGCTGATGCTCAAAGAG
>JACMLC010000516.1 GCA_014379795.1 Pyrinomonadaceae bacterium | reverse complement strand
GGCAAGCTCCTCTATCGCTGCAAATGACGGGCGTGCCGGACATCAAGGCTTCCGCCATCCCCAAACCAAACGCTTCATCAACTTTTGTCGGGAAGAGAAAAGCTTTCGCGCCCGCGAGCAGCTCCGCTTTCTCTTTGCCCCTCACGTCACCGATATACGTCGCGTTCACTTTCCGGCACATCTCTGAAACTCTGTTGACGCTCTCGTAATCCTTTCCCGTCCCGGCAACCACCAGCTTAAAACCGAGCTGCCTTGATAAAGAAAGCACTACGTCCAAGCCCTTCTTCGTCCCCCAATCCATGGTTGACATGAACAGCAAGTAGTCATCTTTTGTTTCGGAGTAGATATAGTCCGCCGGGTCTATGCCGTTTAAGACATACCGGCTGCGGCCATGAAGCAAGGCCAGCGTGCGAGAAACGAATATCCAGTTCTCCGTCGTCGGGCTGCGCTCCTGGCCGCGCGCCGTGAGGTCTAAGTGGCACGTCGTCACCCAGGGCTTGGGTTGCATCTCACGAATTAAATCCTCATCGTGATAGGCCATAGTGTGAACGAGGTCTACGTCCGGTGTCGGCTCAGAAACCAGTGTGGCTCCCTCCGGTAAAACTTTTGCAGCACCCTGTCGTAACAGGTAGAAAACATCGTGGCCTAATTCCGCTAACCCTTTGACCAACAGATCATGAATCCAATAGCCAGACCCGGAAGGAAAGAGCATGGGATGCAGCCCGATGCCGTTTCCATCATAAGCAGGGTAGCGATGAGCCGATGAAAGCAAGAGACGCATAGTTCTTTTCGCTGAGACATTTAGAGTGCCGAACAAAACGACAGATTAGCCACAGAGACACAGAGACACGGAGACAGCATTTGACATTTCATTTAGCATCTTCTTCATCTGCTTTTCCGGCTCTGTGCCTCTGTGTCTCTGTGGCTAAGTTTGGTTTGTCGTTTTAAGTTCCACATGGCCGATGGAACGAGTTTTATTTGACCAGCTTGTCTTGTAAGCTTCGGGGCCGCGCATGAAATCGAACTCCTCCAACCTGAGCGCGCAGGCCAGCTTGATGCCCGCATTGATGAGCAGTTTTCCGGGCGAGCAATGTTCGGCTTCCGCGAGAAAGCCGCCGTTCCAAGCGCAGAGGCTCTTGCTTCCCATCGTATACAGATCAATGGCGACGAGCTTGTCTCCGTCAACCAGCGCACAGGCGCGTATCATGCGCTCCTGAAAAAGAGCCGGCACAACTTCTTCCACGAATGATTGCGCCGCAGCCGAAGCGAAGCAGGACTTAATATTTTGACGCTGCAAGTGAAGCGATAAGAACGCTTCCGGCAACAGCCGGGGCGGGAAACTATCCGGCTCCAATTCACGCGCTGCCAAATTGCTTTTATCAGCGAGGCGCTCCAGCCGCTTCAGTCTTTTGCGAAATCTGCTGCCTTTAGTTTTCAAAAAAGCATCATGGCTCGCCGGAAGCTGTAGATAATAACAGAGGACTATTTCTCGAAACGGCTCTTCGATCCAGCCGCGCGGCTCTATCATCTGCATCGCCCGCAGGCAATGCGAATCGCGCCGGATATTAGACAGGACAAGCTGTTGATAACCGTTCGGAGCGGACAGCGCGTAGTGCAAAAGGCCGGACACGGCAGCGGAGTCATCCACCGCTGCGATGGCGTCGCTGTAATCTGTCAGGTAATTCGGGAAAGCTGCGACTTGAGCTGTATCCGTCAACACCAACGGCAGGATGCCTGCCAGAGACTCCCCCCGACGCGCGATAATCACATAAGGCTGAAGCGCGACATGATGACGACAGGTGGCGATAAACCATTTGGAGGAACTGAAAGCGCGGTTGCAGTTTGAAAGCTCAAGCACTGCATCCCATTCCGGCGCGAGAGCGATGATGTCCGGCAACTCTGTGAGCGCCCGGAAGGTCAGAGAGTCCGGGTTGAAAGATTTGTCGTCCTGCATGTCACCTCTCAAGCGCCCTGAATGCTCCCGCATCCAATGCTATCCTCTTCAGACCGTGCCTTACTCACTCTCGCCCGCTAAACCCGTCAACACATGCGAGCCATCGTCCATCAGGCAGCAGATGGGCATCGAGGTGATGCATTCCGAGACCATTCCATCCGTTACCGCTCGCTCTTAAAACAGGACTGTCCCGATGTTCCGTTTCCACATAGCTGTTGATGGTTAGCTCGGAAATCTCGAACGCCCTCAGTTGAGCGCCGTATCGCGGATGACAATCTTGAGCGAAACGAATGATTTTGTCTTCGTGTACCAAGACCCTGCCACCGGGTCTGGCGCGACGCTTGTCGCCCTGCACGATTGGGCTGGCCGGGTGTTCCGCCCATGGGCCACACAAGTCTTCTGCGAAGTACAGCCGCAGCGTATCATGTAGATAAGGAGTCGAACAGACAAACATCCACCATCTCTCGTCAAAGCGAAAGATTGAAGGGTCTGCATAACCTGCTTTAATCAGTTGACCGACCGGCGACCAGCGCACGGGAAAGTCGTCCGCTTTGTACAAGCGAACGGCTTCGGCTTTCAAAGTTTCGGGAATCATGTAGAACGCTTCGTTCCACTCGAAGACGCAGGGATATGACAGGTGAAACGGCTCTGTGAGAATTATCTGACGGTATTTCCACTTCAGCCCGTTATCGCTTGTTGCCAGTCCAATCTCTCCCTTATTGGTCTGCTCATTCAAGACCTCGAAGAACATATGCCAAACGCCGTCGCGTCGCACCATGAAAGGATCGGCGACGAATCTGGCGGGCACATCGCTGACACTCTCGCACGTCAGCACGGGGTTGACGATGCCCTGTGGCGTCACCAGATGAAAAGGCGATTCACCGGCGCGGATACCGATTGACCACATAGCTCTCCAATGTGAAAGTCACGTCCTCTAGTCATGAAAGAGACGACGCGCCGGGTTGGGCGAGTGATAGACTTTGAGCAACTGGCTCACTCTCTCGGAGGTGAGATTTGCAGCTTGCTCGTCCGCCTCCTCCCAACCTCCTATGAGGCGCATTCCTTTTCCGGTGAAGATGCACGAAGAGTGGCAGATGTCCGGCTTCCTGCGAAAGTGGTAATTGCCGTTGTAGCCCCAGCGCAGATCATTATCCAGAATCTTCCGTGTATCTACTTCATTCAACTCGCAGACCTCGGAGAAGGAGCTGGCAAAATCGAACTCACGGCACATTAGGAGATTAGCTTTGATGTCTTCCCGCGTCAGGAAAATATCGCTATCGAGAAAGATAAAGAAATCTTTGCTCGGCTCAAATATCTTAAAGCCAAGATTAAAGGCGCGACTTCTCTGGTCACGACCCGCATGCTGCAAAAACTCAAGTCGGCAGTGAGCAGGCAACACGTTGCGATGCAGGCCCGGTTCCTCGGCTTGTTCGACCACCAGCAAAGAGACGCTTGGGAGATTCTCCGTAAAGTGGGACAGGATAAAACTCAGATTCTGTTGCGAAGCCTCGCTCCCGCGACGATGAAAAATCACCGCCACTGTCTGTTCCAGAATCTGTTCAATCTCTCTGCCCCACAAGATGAGCGACTCTTTCAGCCACCAGAGATTGCTCCTGTCCTCTCTCACGTCTGAGTAGTCTTCCTCGACCCATGCGAGGTGCGGCATGAAGCAGTAACAATTGAACTGCTTTTGCAAAGCTCGCGTGTTTTCATCCAACACGGTCAGCGCCTTGCGATTCAAATCAATGAAGCCATCATAAATTGTATGCTTCAGAGCATACGCATAAGTTGAGAGCGAATGGGTGACCCGCATGACATTGCGGGATATTTTGTCGAGGGGCTGTCCATGAATGCCGCCGAAGAAAACCATGTCCCAATCATCAGGCAGTTGATTGATATACTCTGCAAACTTGAGATTGAACTGCGGGTCGAGCACCGCGTCGTCCTCAAAAATCAGAACGCTGTGCCGTGCTTGCTCTCGCGCCTGCTCGACCACTGCCAGATGGCTGCGTAAACAGCCATACGCGCCGGGGAAGTCATCCCAGATAGAAGGAATCTTCAAACTCTGGCCGTCCAGCGCAGGAAACCGCTCCACCCGCGAGATAGCATGCTGCTTAAATCTGGCCTGCATTCGCGCCCAACGATCATTTCTTTTGTCGAGGTTGATGCAAACCTTATGTGTGAAGAAATCGTTGAGGTTCATCGCTCATCAATCCTTACTCTGTCTCCTTGAATTCGCAGAAGCTATTTCAAGAGATTCCGTGCCCGCACAAACTCTTTCCACGCACTGACGTTGCGATCCAGATTGTCTCCCGGAGGGCTGTCCCACAAGGTGAGATGTTGACAGGCTTTCTTCCCGCGTGCGCGCACCACAGGGTTGACGGTTTTTTTAAACCGAGGAGTCACAAACCGGATGATAAATCCGATGCGCTTGTCGTCAGATTGGTTCGGCAGCGAGCCATGCACGATCCCTGCTTGATGAAGCGACATCTCGCCAGCCCTCAATTCAATATTCATCGCGCTCGACTCATCCACCTGTGTGCTGTACGTCAACATGTTGTTCTTAACCAAAGCGTCCGAGTGTGGAAGCAATCCCTCTCTCTGCGAGCCGGGTAGCACGCGCATGCAGCCACTGCCGCGCGTGCTGTTGCTGAGGGCTACCCACGCGCTGACGGTCGGCGAGGAATTTTCAATCGTGTAGTGAAAATCTTGATGCCACGTCACAAAAGACGGATCGTGAGCATGCTTGCACAAAATCAACGTTCCCTGAATCAGCACATCGGGGCCGATTATTTCCTCGACCGCATTTAGAATCTGCGGCCACGTCGCCAAATCAAAAGCCCAACGAAAGTAAAGGTGCGTCATCGCGGCGTATTCCAATTTGCCGCTCAGGCACGTCTCCAACTCCTCGAATCCGGCGCGAAACCGATGCGCTTCGCCGGTAGACATCACACGGAGCGGATACGCGATGCCATCACGCTCATACTGGCGAGTCTGTTCCGGTGAGAGGCTATTGTGCATGTTCATTATTTATGATGCAGCAATGCTGCCGGGGAAAAGGTCTCACGGGAGCGACTATCTGCCCTTGAGGAAAGATGGCTTGCAAATATTCCGGCGTGTACAAAGCCAGATAGCCTTCCT
>JACMLC010000515.1 GCA_014379795.1 Pyrinomonadaceae bacterium | reverse complement strand
GCGACCGCGCCGGCGCTTGCGGCGTCAACGATGCCTTTCTCAATCGCCGGACGGAAGTTTTGGGGAACTGCGCCGCCGAAAATCTTGTCCTCGAAGATAAAGCCTTCGCCGCGCGGCAAGGGTTCAAAGATGACCTTGCAATCGCCGAACTGCCCGCGCCCGCCCGTCTGTGTCTTGTGGCGTCCCTGCACCTCTGCGCGCTGCGTGATGGTCTCCTTGTACGGAACTTTCGGCGGATGCAGCGCGACTTCGACGCCGTAACGTTTTTTGAGTTTATCGATCACCGTCTCGACGTGTAGCTGGCCTGAGCCGGAAAGCAGAAACTCTTTGGTCTGCGCGTCGCGGTCAAAGTGAAGCGCGGGGTCTTCTTCCAAAATCTTGTGCAGGGCGACGGAAATCTTTTCTTCGTCCTGACGCGACTTAGGCTCTATGGCAAACGCGATGGCTGCTTCAGGATATTGCACGCCGTCATAAACAATCGGCGAGGATTTGTCAGAGAGCGTGTCGCCGGTCTGTGTGTCTTTCAATTTCACACAGGCGATAATGTCGCCCGCGTGAGCTTCATCAATCTTGTCCAGTTGCTTGCCCTGCACGGAATGGAGCGCGCCCAGACGCTCCTGCGCGCTGCGCGAAGAGTTGAAGACGTTGGCGTCATGCTTGACCTGCCCGCTGATAATTCGCATGACGTTGATGCGGCCTGCGAAGGGGTCTGCGATGGTGCGAAAGACGTAAGCGGAAAACGGCTCGCTGTCGGAATACTTGCGCGTCAGCGGCTCGCCGCCGTCTGCGTCCGCAGATGCGCGCCCGTGCTCGGCCTCGTGCGCGGCAGGATTCGGGGCAAAGTCTACGATGCCGTCCAGCATGGTTTGCAAGCCGACGAGCGTCGCGGCGGAGACGGCATAAACCGGGCAGAGCTTGCTGCGCTCAATCGCTCGCTTGACGTTCGGCACGATGTCTTCTTCGGGCAGCGTTCCTTCTTCAAAATATTTCTCCATCAGCGCGTCGTCCGATTCGGCGACCAGCTCGATTAATCTCTCTCTGGTTTTATCCACGATCTCGCGCCCGGCGGACGGAATCTCAATCTCTTTAGCCTTGCCGTTCTCGTCAAACTCGTAAGCCTTCATGTGAAGGACATCCACGACGCCGCGAAAGTCTTTCTCCTTGCCGATGGGCAAGGTGAAGGGAATGATGGCGCGGCTAAAAGTTTTCTGCGCGCTTTCGAGAGCCATGCCAAAATCAGAATGCTCTTTATCCAGCGCGTTGATGACCATAATGCGCGGCAGCATAAATTCGTTGGCGTAAGCCCACGTCTTCTCGGTCTGCACTTCGACGCCTTTGCCGCCGTGAACGACGACGAGCGCGCAGTCTGCCACACGCAGGGCAGGGCGCGCGTGCGTGATGAACGCGGCGTAGCCGGGCGTGTCTATAAAATTGATTTTCGTGTCCCTGTATTCGAGGTGTGCGAGCGCGGTATTCAATGTCACTTTGCGTTCGATGGAATCTTCGTCGTGATCTGTGACGGTCGTGCCTTCGTCAACTTTGCCCCAGCGCGGGGTCGCGCCCGCAATATAAAGCAGGGAACTGACGAGCTGTGTCTTGCCCGCATCGCCGTGCCCGATGACGGCCAAATTGCGTATTGAGTCTGTTGAATAAGCTTTCATGGCTGGTAAAAGATTTTCCTTTCAAACAGTCTTATTAGATAGCGAAGGATAGCCATCCGCGTCCGGTTTCAAGAGTCCGAAAAATAGGCTGGATGCGCTCCGGGTGAGGCAGTAATTTAGCCGAGCGGGAAGGGGAAAGCAAGCGAGGATGAAGACGGAAGAGCAAGGATGAAGGATGAAGTATGAAGTATGACAGGCATGCTATTGAACCTTGAACGGCTCATCTCAAATAGCATCACTTTCATCCTTCCGCCTTCCGCCTTCATCCTTTTTCTTTATCGCCACTCGCCTTGAAGAGTGAAGGCAGCCCAGTAGAAAGGCTCTTGCCACTGCTTTTGTTGAAGCATCTGTATTTGCGCTGCGCGCAGGGCGGCTGCGGGGCGCATCCCGTCTTTCAAGATGCCTTGATAAAAGCGCGTCATCAATTCCGCTGTGGCGAGGTCTGAGACGCTCCACAAACTGACGACGACGCGCGGCGCGCCCGCGTACATGAATCCGCGCGTGAGGCCGATCATGCCTTCGCCTTTAATCTCCTTACCCAATCCCGTCTGGCACGCCGAGAGGACGACCAACTCCGACGGCAATTGTAGATTGAAGATTTCGTGCATCCGCAGGAAGCCATTTTGTTGCGCGCCGCGCTCGTCGAACATCGAGAGCACGATGCCGGAAAGCTCTGGATGCGTGCTGTTGAAAAATCCGTGTGTGGCAAAGTGCAGGTAGCGATACTCGCGCAGCTTTTCGCTGACAGCCGTTGTGCGGCTGGCTGCGAAATCCAGTGCCTGCATCCGCTTGGCGGCGGGCGCGAGACTCAGAATCCGTTCGGCCTCGCGCCGCGTTCCGGGAAGGCGTGGAATACGCCTCTCCACCTCTCCGGAGCTTCTCGTCTCAGCCGCAAAGGTTCTCAGCGCGCGATCTTCAAATACTGTTTGAGGAGCCGAGTTGACGGCTTTGACCGTCAGCGACTTTAATCTCTCGTCGTCGCTTGCAAAGACTGGATCAGCCAGCACCGCGAGCGTCTTTGTCGCGAGTTTGCGACCTGCCGTCTCATGTCGCAGCACCGCCAGAGTCGAAGCGGAAGGCAGCGTCACTATCTCGTGCTCAACAATCAAGGGGAGTCCGGAGTCTGGAGTCTGGAGTCTGGAGTCGGAACGCCTGCGCCCGTTTTTCTTTGACTCTTGACTCCCGACTCCTGACTCTGGACTTCGCGGCAGCGGGAGTGCGGCGAACGGCACGTATTGCAGCGCGCCGTCGGCGACAATCAACAGACGCTTGCGTTTAAGCTGGGCTGCCGCCGGTGCGAGTATCATCCGGCTCAAGCCGGAGGCGGCTTCGTTGTACTTCGTCGCGGCATCATTCAGGCTGAGGTCTCGTTGCGCGGCTGAGGCTTGAGCTAATGGCAGTGGGCGTGACGCCAGCGCGTGATAAACCCTGCGCGCAGCCTCTTCGATCAACGCGCGTTTGGGCAGGTCATAACTAATCAGAGAGTTGTGCGTCGCCACCCACAGGTAACTTCTCTCGTCTCCGAGCGAGTATTCGAGCAACAATGTCTGCGCGTCGAGCGCTTCCGTTTGAATCTCGCGGAGCGCGAGCGGGGCGGGCTGCGTCAGCGCAGCATAGCGCGGGCTTCTGAGCCGGATTTGCGTCTGCGCCTCACGATATTCATCCGTCAAGTTCGTAATTTCTTTGGCGACGGCGGCGGCCTGTTCTTCGGTGTGCTGGCCTCTCAAGAGCCGCGCCTGCTGTTCCGCTTTGCTATTGAGCCGCTGTTGCAGGATGCGCTCGCGCTCAAGAAGTTCCGGAACGACGCCCTGTCGTATGTCCGCGCGCGCTTCGGCCAATAGCTCAAGCAAACTGCGCGCACGCGCTCCCTCGCTGGCTTGCAGCGCGAGGGCATGGAAATTTTCTGACGGGCGCTCTTTGTGCAGGCGCATTAGCAGGTCTATGTAGAATTCGTAGAATTTCTGCACCGAAGCGAGATACGAAGCACGCAATTCCTGGCTGGCGACCTTGCTGCGAATTGATTCGATGAGCGAGAGAGCTGCTTCAATCCGTGTGCGAGCCGTAGTGAGATTTCCCGCATCGCGCTCAAAACGCGCCAGCTCGTAAAGCGTGATTGATTCTCCGCTCTTGTCTCCGACCGCCCGGCGCAGCGGCAGAGCTTGATTGTAATGCTCAAGCGCCTTCTGTTTTTCGCCGAGCGAGTAATAGACCGCGCCCAGATTGGTGAGCGCGTGCGCCAGCCCACGACGGTTGCCGGACGTGCGGTAAAGCTGTAACGCACGGCTGAAATAATCTAAAGCCTTTTGCTTCTCGGTCAGTCCATCGTAGGTCTGGCCTACATTGACAAGCGTGTTGGCCTGACCGTCCGGGTCGCCGACCGCCTCCCAGAGCAAGAGCGCCTGTGTGTGATGCTCAATCGCTTTCCGCTTTTCGTTGAGAGCCGAATGAGAGCTGCCGATGTTGTTGAGCGTGGCCGCTTCTCCGGCACGGTCTTTGAGGGCGCGGCGCAGCGGCAGGGAACGCTCGAAATAGTCCAGAGCTTTTTCAGCTTCGCCGAGCGAACTGTAAACAGCGCCTATGCTATTCATGAGCGTCGCTTCGCCGTAACGGTCTCCGAGCTTTTGTATAATCGGCAACGCCTGATTGTAACAATCAAGCGCCTTCTGCTTGTCTCCCAGGCTGTCGTACAGCAGCCCTATGTTGTTCAGCGCGACGCTCTCGCCGTACCGTTCGCCGAGAGCTTGCAGGATAGGAAGCGCTTGATTGTATTGTTCGAGAGCTTTCTGTTTTTCGCCGAGCGAGTCGTAGAGCAAGCCCATGTTGACCAGCGTGAACGATTCCCCGCGACGGTCGCCTAAAGCTCTGACGATGGGCAGCGCCTGATTGAAATAATCGAGCGCCTTCTGCTTTTCGCCAAGCTGAAAATAGACTCCGCCCATGTTGTTGAGCGTGGCCGCCTCGCCGGAGCGATCACCGACCGCACGTTTGAGCGGGAGCGCCTGATTGAAAAGCTCTAACGCTTTCTTGTTATCGCCCATCGAGTGATACAAAGATGCCAGATTGTTGAGCGCGGCGGATTCGCCCTCGCGGTTGCCTTCAGCGCGCCACATGGCATGCGCCTGATTGAAGTAGTCCAGAGCTTTCTGTTTCTCTCCCATGTTTTCAAACACGCTGCCGATGTTGTTGAGCGCCTGCGCTTCGCCGCTCCGGTCTTTCAACTCGCGCCTGATTCCCAGCGCACGCTCGTAAAATTCGAGCGCCTTCGGATACTCGCGCAACGTATCGTAAAGCGTGCCGATGTTGTTCAGCATGTTCGATTCTTCAGCCTGCTCGCTGGCCGCACGCCAGAGCGACGCCGATTCCTCAAACTTCTTGATAGCCATCCGCAACGCGTCTGCCTCGCCCTGATTTCTCAGGAGCACGGCCTCATCATAAACTTTCACCGCGGCGACGCGGCTCTTGTCCTGCGGCGTGGCGGCGCGCAGTTCCTCAAGCTTCAACGCATAACGCCCGGGCTTCGCCTGTCTTTCCAACGAGCGTACTTCCAAAAGATGATTGCCAGCCGCCTCGATAATCGTCAGGATATTTTCCGGCCCTTGCTCGCCATTCGGGCTATCAACTTCGATGAGCTTTTTGCCGTCCGGCGCAAGCAGCGTGAGCACGACATCAATGCCGCGCTGATCTGCGACCGCGCGCAAGAACTGGTTTGAGACAAGCGCAATAGTGTAAGCGTGGGCTTCACCTCCATTCAGCTCTCTCTCGATCAACTCTCCCTGCTGCAACGTTCGCGCTTCGGCCTGCGGCGCGGCTGCGGCGAGCGAGCCGGTTTGCACAGAACAGGTCAAAAGACTGAAGCTGAGCGTCAAGCTGATAAACATTCTTCGCGTTAAGCGTGTGGGCAGGAGCAATTTCGCGGAGCGGCGCCGGGACATAGCAGTGGCCTCCATTGATGAAAAGCCTGCGCGACTGCAAAAGCTGTCTCTGTGAAGAATCAGTGTGCGAGGTAAAAGCGGTTCTAGTATCCGGGCAGCCGCGTGATGCTTGAAAGCAATTCGTCTGAGGCGGGAATTATAACTCCGGTCGAGTCGAACGGTAAATAAATTTGCCGCTTCAGCGCGGCGGAATCGGCGAGCGCACGGGCAGCTTCGGCGTCTGGTTCGCAGCATAAATGCGATAGCCGAGCAGCAGCGCGAGAACAAAGGCGAAGGTGAGCGGCACGCGCGTGTCGGATTTAACTATCATGTAGTAATGCAACACGCCGCCGATGGCTGTGAGATAGACGAGCTTGTGCAATCTGTTCCAACGCTTGCCGCCGAGCCGCTTGACCATGCCATTGGTCGAAGTAATCGCCAGCGGAACCAACAGGAAAAAGCTCGCCATCCCGATAGCGATAAACGGTCGCTGGATGATGTCGCCCGCCATGCTCTTAAAATTAAAGAAGCGGTCGAACCAGATGTAAGTCATCAGGTGCAGAAAGCCGTAAAAGAATGCGTAGAGGCCAAGCATCCTGCGAAATTTTACGAGAAAGTTCCAACCCGAAATTTTACGCAAAGGCGTGACCGCCAGCGAAATCATCAGAAAGACCAGCGTCAGCATCCCCGTCGTCCGCGTCACAAACTCGTAAGGATTCGCGCCGAGCTTTTTATGATAAGCATCCCACGAGAGCAGCGCGAGCGGCACAAGGCTGTTGATGAAGAGCAGAACTTTGGAAAATTTTGTATCCATCAAAAATTGACTCGCAAATCCATCCCCTGATAGAGCTGCGCGACCTGCTCTGCGTAGCCGTTGAACATCATGGTATCGCGCAGGCCGTATTCGCCGATGCGTTGCTCTTTGGCCTGACTCCAGCGCGGGTGGCTGACGTTCGGATTGACGTTGGAATAAAATCCATACTCGCGTGGCGCATACAGGTTCCAAGCGGTCGGCGGCATCTGTTCGACGAGCTTTATTTTGACGATTGACTTGATGCTCTTAAAGCCGTACTTCCACGGCACGACTAAGCGAATCGGCGCGCCGTCCTGTGGCGGCAGCTTCTCGCCGTACAAACCCGTCGCCAGAATCGTCAGCGGGTGCATCGCTTCGTCCAGACGCAAGCCTTCGACATAAGGCCAATCGAGTCCCGTTCCGAGACCGCTCTGTCCGGGAAATTGTTTCGGGTCGTACAGCGTTTCAAAAGCCACATAGCGCGCCTGCGCGGTCGGCTCAACTCGCTTCAACAACTCTGCGAGCGAAAACCCGACCCACGGAATCACCATAGACCAACGCTCGACGCAGCGCAGGCGATAGATGCGCTCCTCCTGCGGCACAAGCTTTAGCAAATCATCAAGGTCGTAAACCTTTGGCTTGTTGACCAAACCTTCGACCGCGACCGACCACGGCTTTGTGACAAACCCCTGCGCCAGCTCCGACACTTCCTGCTTGTCTGTCGAGAACTCGTAAAAATTATTGTAGTTAGTGATGTCCTTAAAAGATGTTTTCGCTTCGTCCGTCGAAAAGCCTCCTGCGGGCGCGGGCTTGACGATGTCAGCGATCTTCTCGCCGGGACGCGTCACGGGCGGCGGCGGGTTCAATTCGCGATAGAGCCAAGTGGTCGCCGCCGTTGTCGCCAGCAGCGCAGCCCCGCGCATAAAATTACGGCGGTTAAGATAAGTCTCTTTGTCCGTGATCTCGCTCGATTTGATGTCGTCAGGCTTTTTAATCAGCATCCTTGCACCGCGTTTGTTTCAAACCTTCTGATTTATCATTCCCATTCATAGGAAGTTACGAAGCGAATGCTTCAAGCGGTTTTTCAGGGGTTCGATGCTCAACGCTACGCCCGCGAGCTGCTGCCAGTCAAATCGGCTCATCAAGGATAGCTTGCCTCTCAACTTTGTCCGCTTCTCCAAGCCACCCTCGCACGCTTCCGGGCATCATAATGCTGCAATAAAAAGCTTGCCTGACGGTTAAGTTTGACGGCAATTATTTGATTTGAGTTTGTCTCTAACTTTAGAGACAAAAGAGAGAAGGAAGTCATGTTGAAGACAAGAAATTTCTTAGCGGCATTGATGGTTTTGGCCTTAGCTCTGGCCGCTGTGTTGATTGTTCCGAGAAAGTCGGTCGCTTTTACCGGCGAAGATAAGAAAAGCTCTGAAAAGGCAGGCGTCCCGGAGGCTTTGAATCTGGCGATTTTGATTCAGGACGATTTGGATTCGCAGGTCGCTAATGAATTGAAAGTGACGCGCGAATTTATCCGCTCGTTGCCCGCAGGCTCACGCGTGATGGTCGGCTATATCAGGAGCGGCTCGTTGCAGGTGCGCCAGAAGTTCACGGATGATTTGGAGAAGGCCGCGAATTCATTGCGCATTCCCGTTTCCAGCGATGCCGTGTCGCCTTACAATCCTTATGTGGAAGTCATAGAGGCTCTGCGCCGCTTTGATAAAGAAGAAAAGAGCGGCAATCGCAACGCCATTCTTTTGATCTCGGACGGCCTCGATGTGTCGCGCGGTTTTGATTCGACATCAGCCGGTCAGACGCTCGATCTCCAAAGAGCGATTCGCGAAGCCAATCGCCGCAACGTCGCTGTTTACTCTTTCTATGCGCCGTCGGTCGGTTTGACGAGCCATAATCGCATCGCTGTTAGCTACGGACAAAGCTCTCTCAATCGTCTCTCGGACGAGACGGGCGGGCGCGCTTTCTTTCAGGGAACGACGGGCTTTGTGAGCTTCGATTCCTACTTTGATCGCCTGCGCCAGACGCTCAATGACCAGTATGCCAGAGCTTACTAAAATCCTGTCAGCACAACGGCAGAAAACTCTAAACTCCGTCGAAAGGCTCGCGCCCTTCGGCGGAGTTTTTTTGTCTGGAAAAACCTTTGCTGCAACTCGCCGCGCAGTGGTAAAGTTATCGCGAGCTGAAGCCCGCACGGGGCATCCGTAGCGCGAGCAAGTTACAACCTAAGAACGCCTAACAAAATTCAGCCACAGAGGCCGGAGAGACACGGAGCAATAAAAGTAGATGAAGGAGATGCTAAATCAAGTGACTGCTCTGATCTCCGTGTCTCTGTGCCTCTGTGGCTAATCTTTGGTTGCATTAGGTACTCTAAATATACGCCGCAGGCGCAAAAACCCAACTCGTGTCATGAAGACCACTACCGGGCGCGAATACTGTCTCATCGTCGAGGGCGCATACCTCTCAGAATCCGAAGCCGAACACGCCTTGCGCGACCCCTTCATCGAAGATTGGGTCGAGCAGACAGGCCATTTTCGTATCCACAACATGGGCGACATCGAAATTACGCCGGGAGTCGCGCTCGGCATGCTCGGCGTCCTGATGCTGGATGACCGCCTGTTTGAAATCGCCAGCGTAGACCCGGAGCATCCGCTCACGGAACACAAGGCCAAAGGCGTCGCCGAAGCAGTGCGGCGTCAGGACATGTTCGATGAGGTCAAAGTCGAGCCGCGCGAAGAGTGGGATGATGCGTAAATGACAGCTTCGCTCACGGCGCTGTATCTCGCGGCAACACTGACGAATCTTCTCGAACAGGCCGTCGCGCTTCTCGGCGCAATCTTCGTGCTGCTGGCCTTTGCGTTGCAGCGTTTCAATCGCATCTCGGCTGACAGCTTCGCTTATCTCATTCTCAATTTTACAGGCGGTGTGTTGCTCTGCTGGGCGGCGGTCAACACAGGGCAACTCGGCTTTATCCTGCTCGAAGGAGCATGGGCTTTAATCAGCCTGATCGGCCTCTGGCATTGGTGGCGGAGCAAGATTAGCCTCAGCCGGTAAACTGAAACTGTTTCCAGACCGCAACGTATTTAGAGTTGAAAAGATTCTTGCCAAAGCCTTGAGGAGGCAGCCATGTTTTGCCCTAACTGTGGAAATAAAAATTCTACGGATCAGAAGTTTTGCCGCTCGTGCGGATTAAGTTTGGAGAAGACCGCGCACTCGCTCACCGAACAGCTTCCGACCAAATTGGATGAAAGTTTGCAAGCGCGCAAAGAGAGGCTTGAGTGGTGGGGCGTCGCCGCCTTAAGCGCCTTCGGCGCAGGGGTTCTGGGTCTCATCCTGTATGGAATCATTTACAAGATAATGATCGTGCAGGGTAAAGTCTGGTCAGGCATTGGCTTTCTTGCTTTTATGATTCTCGCCGCCTGCGGCCTTCTTTCAGTGATCCTTTTTGCCAAAGCCAACGAAGTCAAAGAGGCTTCGACCAAACAGCGACTACAACAGCCGGAAGAATTGCCGTCGGGCGAGACGACCGGAAAGCTTTTACCGGAATCTCATTTCGAGCCGCTTCCGAGCGTCACCGAAGGCACGACCGAGCTGTTGTTTGCGGAGAAGAAACGCAACACTAAAGAAGTTTGAGCAATTGCCTGTCATTCATTATTGAGGTAATAAAGTAAACATGAAAACCTACACGTATATTGTCGAAAGGTGTCCTGATACAGATTTTTATGTCGGGTATGTGCCGGGATTTTCAGGCGCTCATAGTCAGGCTGAAACCCTTGATGAGTTACAACAGAACATGCAGGAAGTAATTGAAATGTTGATTGAGGATGGCGAGCCTGAACCGGAGACGGAGTTTGTTGGTACGCAAACGGTGAAGGTCGCCTGAAGATGGGCAAATATCCTGTACTGAAGCCCAGAGAAGTAACCGCCATTTTGGAGAAGCTTGGCTTTGTAGAAGTACGCCAACGGGGTTCGCACAAACAGTACAGGCATGAGGATGGGCGGGGAACTACCGTGCCGTTTCATGGCAGCAGGGATATTTTCGCCTATTCTTCTTCGGCAAATCGCAAAGGACATTGGACTCACAGTAGAGGAAATACTTAGACATAAATAGTCGGCTTATCTCTGTTTGACTTGTCCTCCGCTTAATTGCTCATGGACTCTGCACCTTTCGTCAAAAGTTTTCTGGATGGTCACGTCGTTGTGCTCACTGGCGACATCACGCGGCAGGAGACGGACGCGATAGTTAATGCGGCCAACTCGACGTTGCTCGGCGGCGGCGGCGTGGACGGCGCGATACACCGCGCGGGCGGCGGGCGGATTTTGGAAGAGTGTCGTGAGATTCGCCGCACGCAGTACCCCGAAGGCTTGCCGACGGGCGAGGCGGTTATCACGACGGGCGGTAACCTCGCGGCGCGTCATGTGATTCACACAGTCGGGCCAATTTACGGTTTTCAGGATGGACGCGAAGCGGAACTCCTCACG
>JACMLC010000514.1 GCA_014379795.1 Pyrinomonadaceae bacterium | reverse complement strand
GTCAAGCATCTCTTCTATCAAGGCTTCGAGGCGGGTGCGTATCTGCATGAATCTCTCCGGCAGCGGATTTGTTCAGATCGGGAGTCGAAAAAAAATCTAAAGCTCTCTTCCGGTTAATAAGCGGTAAGCTTCCAAGTAGCGTTCAGTGGTCGCTTCCGCCACCTCCGCAGGCAATGGCGGCGCGGGGGGCTGCTTGTCCCACGAAAGCGTTTCCAAGTAATCGCGAACAAACTGTTTGTCGAAAGACGGCTGCGATTTCCCCGGCGTATATTTGTCCGCAGGCCAGAAGCGTGAGGAGTCGGGCGTCAACGCTTCGTCAATGAGAATAATGTTTCCGTCCGCGTCTCTGCCGAACTCGAATTTGGTGTCTGCGATGATGATGCCACGGGTGCGCGCGTAATCGCTCGCCTCTTTGTAGAGTCTGAGCGATGCCTCGCGCAAAGTCTCAGTCACCTGTGCGCCGACAATGTCGCACATCTGCGCTTCACTGATATTTTCGTCATGCCCCTCTTCGGCTTTGGTCGCGGGCGTAAAGATCGGTTCCGGCAACTGGTCTGATTCGCGCAAGCCGGTCGGCAAGCGATGCCCGCAGATTTCGCCAGTGCGCTGGTAATCCTTCCACCCGGAGCCGACGATGTAGCCGCGCACCACGCACTCGACGGGAAAGACATCCGTGCGTCGCACCAGCATCGAACGCCCGTGCAAAGTTTCCGCCTGCGTCCTGATTGGCTCAGGCATCTGCTCAATCTCTGTGGTCACTAAGTGATGCTGTGTGATGTGCTTCAGCCGCTCGAACCAGAACTCTGAGAGCGCGGTCAGGACTTCGCCTTTACGCGCAATCGGCGTTGGCAGGATACAATCGAAAGCTGAGATGCGGTCTGTGGCGACAATTAAAAAATGGTTTTCATCAACAGCGTAAACATCGCGCACCTTGCCGCGCCTCGTGAGCGTGAGCTGAGATAGCGATGTTTCCATGACAGGCTTTGCGGTCATTTGATTAACTCGATTCGTTGGCGGAATAAACTAGCGTTTGTTAAAGAGGCGAGCGGGGATTTTGCTTGTTCGCAGCGATGTTTGTCAAGGCTATTGTCACATCCGGTGAGGAAAAGTTTTATCTCAATCTCTGACTTGCAATTTTTCGGAACAGACTGAGACAAAAATTTTTGTAGATGGCCGCCGGATGAGTTTAAATTGAGACTCGTTGTATATTACATCTTCTGTCGGAAGCGACATCGCATAATCGAGTTCGGGAGACATTCATGCTTTTACCAAAACCGTACCGCTCCGCTGCGAAAGCCTTCTTTGCGTTGCTGCTCTCTGCGCTCATCTTTGCGCAGCAAACGGGAAGCGCACAACAACCCGCGCAGGCGCTCAAAGCCAGACCGCTGCCGCCGGTGCAGTACATTCCGAATCGCGATTACGACATGCGCCACATCGCGCTTAATCTCAGCTTTGACTGGGAGCGCGAGCAGGCGTTGGGGACGGCGACGATCAGCTTTTCGCCGCTCACGAGCAGTTTGCGTCAGGTCGAGTTTGATGCGGGCAACATGACTTTTACTTCCGTGAGATTGGCAGCGGGCGGCGCGCTTCAGTATGAGACGGATGTCGCGAACGAGAAGCTCCGCATCAGGCTCGATAAAGCCTATCAACCCGCAGACACGGTCACAGTCGTCATGGCTTATCACACCAACGGCTCAACGGAAAAATCTGCGGCGGGGCAGGGCGGCTTGACCTTTATCAAGCCGACGCCGGAAGACCCGTCTCGCCCGCGACAAATCTGGTCGCAGGGACAATCCGAGTGGAATCATCACTGGTTTCCCTGTTTCGATCACCCCAACGATTTTGCGACCAGCGAAATGATCGCCACCGTCGAGAAGCCTTTAACGGCAATCTCAAACGGTAAGCTGGTGGAGAAAAAGACTAACAGCGACAACACGCAGACGTTCCACTGGAAGATGGATAAGCCGCACGCCAGCTATCTGACCTCAATCGTCGTCGGCGAGTTCGCAACCGTCGAGCAGAGCTATGATGGAATTCCAATCATCAGCTACGTGTATGCGAATCAAGTGGAGGAAGGGAAGGTGACGGTCGCGCGTGTCCCACAGATGATGAAATTTTTTCAGGAGCGAACGGGCGTCAAATATCCGAACGCGAGGTACGGGCAAGCATTTGTGTACGGCTTCGGCGGCGGGATGGAGAACATCACCGTCACCACGCTCTCAGACCAGACGATTCACGATGCGCGAACGGAGCTGGACAGAACGCAGGACGGCTTGCTGTCGCACGAGCTGGCTCATTCATGGTTCGGCAATTACGTGACGCCTAGAACGTGGTCGGAACTGTGGCTCAGCGAAGGGTTCGCCACTTATTGCGAGGGCTTGTGGACAGAGCATCATTCAGGACTGGATGAGTTTCTGTATCTGGAAGTGAAGGGAAATCAGGAAGGGTATTACAACGCGTGGCGACAGGGAGTCAGGCGTCCAATCGTGACCAGAAATTACCGCGAGCCGGACGCGGTTTTTGATGCCTACTCGTATCCGCGCAGCGGCGCAGTCATGCACATGCTGCGCAAGGTCTTGGGCGAAGAAAACTGGTGGCGCGCGGTCAATCACTTTTTGAAAAAGCACGCGCACCAGCCTGTCGAGACGGAGCAGTTTCGCATTGCTATCGAAGAGGCGACGGGGCAGCCGCTCGAATGGTTTTTCGATCAATGGGTTTACAAAATGGGGCATCCCATTTTTCGTGTCACCCAAGCTTATGATCCGGCAAAGAAAGCTCTCACGCTCAAGGTCAGGCAGGAACAAAAGATTGACGCGGAGAATGCTTATCCTCAGGCAAGATTTTTTCAGACTCCGGTTGAGATAGAAATTAACACCGCACAGGCCAAGCGGCTTGAGCGCGTTGAGATCAAGCCGTTGGAAGAGCAGCTCTTCACGTTTGAGCTTGATTCGGAACCGCTGCTCGTCAACTTCGATTACGGCAACACGCTGATTAAAGAGTTGTCGTTCGTCAAGCCGGTGACGGAATTAATTTACCAGTTGAAGCATGACGCAGATGTGATGGGGCGCGTGTGGGCAATCGGCCAGCTCAGGGAGCGAGTCAGGGAGAGCGCGACGGCGGAGGCGGAGAAGCAACAAATCGCGCAGGGTCTCGGCGCGGCTGCGACCGGCGACAAGTTCTGGGGCGTGCGAAAGGATGCCGTAGAAGCTTTGAGCGGCATTGCCGGGAATGAAACGCGCGCGGCTTTGCTTGCCGCAACGAAGGATAAAGAGGCGCGTGTGCGTGCTGCGGCTGTAGAATCTCTGGCGGTGAGCAATGATTCATCGCTTGAGAATGTTTACCGGCAGATGCTGAGCGATAAAAGCTACGCTACGATTCGCGCTGCCGCCAGTGCGCTGGGAAAAACCAAAACGAAAGAAGCCTATGACGCTCTGTTAAAGCTCGCGTCCGTTTCGTCCTGGCGCGATACGATTCGCGCGGCGGCTTTGAATGGCCTTGCATCGCTCGGAGACCCGCGCGCTCTGGAAATGGGCGTGCGTTATGCCGCCAAAACCAATCCGAGAGAGGTGCGATTGGCGGCTTACGCGCTGCTCGGCGCGGTCGGAAAAAACGACCCGCGCGCCTTTCCCATTATCTCGGAAGCATTTACGCAAGCCGTTTCGTCCGGCAGCACTTCGCTCACGACTGCGACGGCCAGATCGCTTGTCGAGCTGGGGGACGAGCGCGGCCTGCAAGTCTTCGAGGAGGCCAGAAAAAACGCTAAACGCCCGGAGTTTCAGTTTCTAATCAATCAATTCGAGCAACAGTTACGCCAGAAAAGCGTCCGGTTAAAGACAGGGGGCAGTGCCCCTTAAAGGCTCGTAAACAGCAGAAACAGCAGGGTTTATAGCTTGTCAGAAGCATTTATAAAGTTATCTGCCAACTGCCAACTGCCAACTGCCGACTGCCCGTGATTTTTTAATGCTTGAGTTTAATAGTGTTGTCCTGCTATATTCTTTAAGTCTGAACCGCGCCGAGACGCCACCGGCGCGCGCCGCCGCGAACGTCCTGTTCGCCGTTGATAATGATCAGAATCACTAATGCCAACTGCTGCTGACAGAGCCAGAGCCAGAGACAAGGGCGAGACGGACACGCCTATTTCTGGTGAGCGTAAAACGAGTTTGCTGGTTGTCGAGGATGACGAAAACATCTCGACAATGATTAGCGAGCATTTTTCGCGCGCCGGTTACATTGTCAAAACTGCCGAGGATGGAGTCGCGGGCGTGCAGGCAGCTTTGCATGATCATCCTGATGCAGTGGTGCTTGACCTGATGCTGCCAAAGATGGATGGTCTGGCCGTTTGCCGTGAGCTAAGGGAGAAAGCTCCGTACATCCCGATCCTGATGCTGACGGCGAAAGACGATGTAGTTGATAAAGTGCTGGGGCTTGAGATGGGCGCGGATGATTACATCACCAAGCCTTTCTCGCTGCGCGAGCTTGAAGCGCGTATCAAGTCCGTGCTGCGCCGCATGCGCACGGGCGGCTCTGTAGATGGCGCGAGCGAGGATGCGCCGATTGTGCGCGGCAAGCTTCGCATTGATCCTTCCAAACGCGAAGTTTTGGTTGGCGATCATCAGGTAGAATTAACGCCGAAGGAGTTTGACCTCCTGCGGCTGTTTGCATCGAACCCGGGTCGTGTCTTTCCCCGCAAATACCTTCTCGAAAAAATCTGGGACTATTCCTACGAAGGTTATGACCGCACGATTGATTCACACATCAATCGCCTGCGCGCCAAGATTGAAGAGAATCCGGAAAACCCGCAAATGGTCTTAACCGTGTGGGGCATCGGATACAAATTCAGCGACGAGCAATAAACTCTGCGGCTCGCCCCAAAAATCACCACCTCAAACGTCCACGCCGGATTACTTGATGAACTTTAGTTAATGATGCGATAGGATTTTAACCGTCACCCGACGGCGTAAATTTGCAAGCGCCCGTCCCCTTGACAGCGGCGCAAACCGGCCAGCCCCTTTGCTTCACGACATCCAAGTGAGTACAAAAGCCATGAGAAACTTTACTGTCAAAATTAACAAACTGACGCGAGTTGCCGCAGCGCTTTCGGTCTTCGCCCTCTTGACGCTCGTGCCTCTGATAACTTCGCTCGCGCAGCGGCGTTCAAAACAGACTCCGCCCAGAGTGACGGGAATTTCTTCTCGCAAGACTGCGGGCGGTGAAGTTATCTCGCTGTCTGCCGATTCCGCGCTCAACGGAATTCAGACGTGGCAAGACCCGAACGGCAACTTTCACCTGATCCTGCCCGGCTCAGGCGAAAGCCCCGTCAGGGATGCGCCCGGAGTCAAAGTGCGGCGCGTGGGTAACTCTCTGGAAATCGAAGTGCAGGCCAAGCGCGGCGCGAACGTCACTGTGCAGCCGCGCTTTAACCGCCTCGATCTGGTTGTCAACGGCGGCATTGACACGCAGAAGGAATCGGCAGAGCCTGCGGCCAAAGCATCGAACACGGCAGGCGAAGCGGACAAACGCACCGCGAGCGCTGCAAGCGCTGAGCGCGCTCCGCGCAGCGCAAAGGAAGCAGCGCCCGTCAATCCCTTTGCTATGAATCCTGCGCCGCCCGTCTCTTTTGAAAAGTCCGGCGCGACGACCGTCGCGAATGCTGTGACGAGCGCGCAGCCCGCTCCGCCCGCATCGTCGAGCAGCAGCGCGGAAGCCAATGCTCCCGCGAATGGCGAAACAAACAGCTCTGAAGTTTCGCAGGATGCTTCTGCGACAGAGACCGCAACTACAGATAAAAGCATTTCTTCATACATCTTTTTTTCAGGCTGGTGGGTAGCGGCGCTGCTGATCGCCGGGCTGGCCGGGCTGGTTGTCTGGCGTCGGCAGGATAAATCCGGGCAGGAGCAGATGGAAAGCGGATTTGCCGTTGCCGATGCACCGGCTCCCGTCAATCCGGCTTTTGTCAATTCCGTCGTCGGTGATCGTCGTTATCAGGAAGACAGAAGAAAAAATGAAAAGCGCGGCGGTCGGCGCAAAGGCGAAGCCGTTGCCAAGACACCACAGCCCGCTTCCCCGGAATTGCTTGAGCCGCATGCACAGATGTTGGAGCCTCGCGCTCCTGCTGTAACGCTTGCGCCCGTCGCGTTCTTTGGAGCGTACAGGGTGGATCAAGAGGTCTCTAAGCTGGTCTTGGGACAGCCGCATCGGATGGATGTCCTGACTTCGCGCGCGTCTGATGATCGCCGTGCGATGGAAGCTTCTTTATTGAAAGCCCTGAGATCGCCTGAGACGGACGAGGATGGTCGTCGTAAATCTCGGCAGGCGCTCGAAGAGTACGGTTTTCTGGCGCGCCAGAGCGCAACTCTGTTGTTGGGGCAGGATGCCTGCGAGCGCGCGGCTGCGGCACGCACGCTCGGCGAGGTCGGCTCCGCCACGTCTTTACAGTTCCTGCTCGAAGGGCTTTATGATTCGGAATTGATCGTGCGGACGCAGGCTGTCGAGAGCATCGGAGCCTTAAAACTTCCTTCGGCCATCGGCGCGCTGCTCGACATGGCGCGCAGGTATCCGGACATGCCGAGTTCTGTGGTCAGCAGCGCGTTGAATGCCTGCTCGATAGACAATCTGGATTTCTTTGACTCAGTTCCATCAGAGCCTGCACTACTTTCTTCCGGCTCACAAGAACATTTTACGGCTGAGATAACAGAGCTTGAGCCGTCTGCCTCCGTGAAAGATTTGCCTGAATCGTCAGACGATGAAACGCTGGTTGACACGCTCGCGCACTTGCAGAGCGGTGATGCTGAGGCGCGTGCGGCTGCGGCGCAAACCTTAGCGCTCTTTCGCGTTGTGCGTTCCGTCTCGGCTTTGAAGCAGATGGCGGCGAGCGATGAGGAACCGGCTGTCCGCGCGGCAGCGGTTGCCAGCCTCGGAGCGATTGATCACGAGTCTGTCTTTACGTTCGTGCTGGTCGCGCTGGCGGATGAAGCGCGTGACGTGCGCGCGGCTGCGGCTCGCGCCCTGTCGCGTCTCAGCTTTGACCGCGCGGATGCTTATGTTCGCGCCATCGAGACGGCGTCGGTGGAAGAGTTGGCGGTCGCGGCGCGAGCCTGCATCAAGACGGGGATGGCTGCGCAGGCGCTGGACAGGCTCGCCAGCGATGATCGCAGGCAAGCCTACGAAGCCTTCTCGCTTCTATCTGTGCTGGCGAAAGCGAATGAGACAGCGCCGATTCTGGAAGCGATTGAAAAGCACACTGAAATCAATGTGCGCCTGAGCGCGATACAGGTCATGAGCTTGTACGGTCAGCCGGAAGCGGCCTCGCAGCTTCGCCAGTTGACCATCAAGGAGGGAATGCCCGAGCAGATATGCACAGCTCTTTTAGAAGTCATCTACAAGATGGATGAGATGCAACCTGTTTAAGCTTTGAGCCATGACTCGCCTTTGTTCAAGGCTGAATCGGAATCAAAGAGTAGCTCTTCTTTGCGTGCTTTGCGTCTTAAATCTTTGCGGTCTTTGCGTTAAAAAATCCTTTAACCGCAAAGACCGCAAAGATTTCTCGCAAAGCACGCAAAGTGAGAGGGCAGGAATTTTATTTTCTATCCT
>JACMLC010000513.1 GCA_014379795.1 Pyrinomonadaceae bacterium | reverse complement strand
CCGAAGACTGTTGAAGAATTGCGCGCACGTATTCAAGAGATACTCAGGCGCGCGGAGCTTGCGCCCGCGCAGGTGGCCGTCAAAGCCGTCTCGCTCGAAACGGGGCGCGTGTTGTTTGAAGAGAATGCGATAAAACTACTTCATCCGGCTTCGGTGATGAAGATTTACACGGTGGCTGCCGCGCTTGACCGCTTGACGCCCGATTATCGTTTTAAAACTTCCGTTTACACGAATGCTCGTCCTGACGCGGCGGGCGCTGTGCGCGGCGACATGATCGTGTACGGGCGCGGCGACCCGTCCATTGCAGCGCGTTTTAATAACGGAGATTACAACAAGGGAATTGATGAGCTGGCCTCGCGCATCGTGGCGGCTGGCGTCAAGCGGGTCGAAGGCGATCTGGTCGGAGACGAGAGTTATTTCACGGGCGCGCCTCTGGGCTTTGGCTGGGAGTGGGCAGACCTGCAATGGTACAGCGGAGCCGAGGTGAGCGCGCTTTCGGTCAACGACAACGCGCTAGACCTTTTCGTCAAGCCCGGACAGACCGTTGGAGCTTCGGGCTTAATCACGACGGGGCCTTTGACGCCGCTCGTCACTTTCACGAATCGCACGACGACCACGCCGCGCGGCTCAAAGAGAGAGTTGAGCATCTATCGCGGACTCGGCGAGAGCGTGATAGAGATTGGCGGCAGCTTGCCCTTGGACGATCCCGGTTGGACTGGCAGCATCGCCGTCCCGCGTCCCGCGCTGGTCTTTGTATACATGTTGCGCGCCGCGCTGACCGCGCGCGGAGTGACTGTCACAGGCCGCTCACGCGCGGTTGATGCGCGCACGCGTTCGGGCGCAACGCTTGCGACCAGCTCGCTCACAGAAATCGCCAGCCTGCTTTCGCCGCCTTTGAGCGAAATCGCGGCGCAGACCTTAAAGCCCAGCCAGAATCTTTACGCGGAGCTGATCCTGCGCTCTCTAGGCAGCGCGGCGCGCACGGATGCAAAGCTGACGAGTGAAGAGGCAGGGCTGGAAACGGTCAAAGCTTTTCTGCGCGAGGCTGGAGTTGAGACAGGCTCGATGGTCTTGACGGATGGCTCAGGACTGTCGCGGCGCGATCTGATAACGGCGCATGCCACGCTGCAACTACTCGCCTTTATGGATAAGCATCGCTACGCGAAAGCGTTCCGCGACGCGCTGCCGCTGGCCGGAAGCGAAGGCACTTTAAGGAATCGCATGAAGGGAACCGTCGCCGCCAACAACGTGAGAGCAAAGACCGGCACGCTCCCGACGATTGCAGGGCTGTCCGGCTATGTCACGAGCGCGGCGGGCGAACGGCTGGCTTTCACCATCTTGATTAACAATTACACGGAAGGCTCTAACCTGCGCCGCAGCTACTTAGACGAAATCGCAGTCCTGCTCGCTTCCTTCAACGGAAAATCCTGAAGTAGATGTCAGATGCTAGATGTTAGATGTCAGTCAGTGTAAACTAAAGGCTGTTTCTAGCCTCTGACATCCGGCATCTAGCATCTATTCCCTATGCAGTTCATCAAATTTCACGGCTTCGGCAATGATTACATAGTGTTTGAGGCGTCTCAGCTTGCAGGGGTCGAAGCTCTTGGCGAGCTGGCGCGTCGCGTCTGTGATCGTCATTACGGCGCGGGCGCGGACGGCATCGCCATCGTCAACCGCGCCGAAGATAAAAGCGCGGATTTCAGCGTCCGCATTTTTAATCCTGATGGCAGCGAGGCGGGCTTGTCTGGAAACGGCACGCGCTCTGCCGCAGCGTATCTTTACTATCGCAAGCTATGGTCGGCGGATGAGCTGCGTTTGCAAACTCGCACGGGCATTAAGCTGTATCGCCTGCGCGAGCGCATCGCGGACGGGCATTACTGGTTTGAAGCAGAGCTGGGACAGCCTCGCTTCGACAGCGCCTCCATTCCAATCTTGACGGACGAAGCCCAAGAGCGCGTCATTGATTATCCTTTGAATGTTGAAGGCGAGACGCTGCCGGTGACTGCGCTCTTGATGGGCAATCCGCACTGCTGCATCTTCGTCGAAGATTTTGATGCGCTTGATTGGCGTCGCATAGGCCGCGCGCTCCAATCGCACGAACGATTTCCCGAAAGAGTCAACGTCGTATTCATACGCACAGAGGATCGCAAGAACATTGAGCTGCGTATCTGGGAGCGCGGCGTCGGCGAGACTTTTTCATCGGGCACCGGCGCGTGCGCCGCTTCGGTTGCCAGCATGATTAACGACCGGGCAGAGCGGCGCATCAAGGTTCAGATGCCCGGCGGGAGCATCGAAGTCGAGTGGCGCGCGGACAATGAAGTCGTGATGACAGGCCGCGCAGACATCGTCTACAGCGGCGAATGGCTGGGCGATTTTGGATTTTAGATTTTGGATTTTGGATCAAATGATTAACGAAAATAAAAACAAGCCACAGAGGGCACAGAGAACACAGAGAATCAGGAAGAATTTCAAATTTGAAATCTCTAATCTGAAATTTCCAAATCTCTGTGCGCTCTGTGTCCTCTGTGGCTTTATCATTTTATCGCTGAGCGGTTGCAGCAAGGAGAACGCGCCTGAAGTTCATGCTGAAGAGCATCAGCCGAAGATAGTTGCGCCGCCGCCTCCGACCGTGCCGGTATGGCTGGGCAACACGTCGCGCAACTTTTACGGCACAGGCCCATGGCCTCAAGAGCCGCTCGAAGTCGTCTGGGAATTCAAGACCAAATCAATCGCGGGACGCCTGCACAAAGACCAGTGGGGCGGAACCTCCTGGCCGGGACAGCCTTCCGTCGCGGGTGACAAAGTTTACTT
>JACMLC010000512.1 GCA_014379795.1 Pyrinomonadaceae bacterium | reverse complement strand
TCACTTCGTCCGGGAGATAAAAGATACATGTCGCAGGTAAAGCATTCCCCGATGATGCGCTATGGCTTTGCCGTCTTGGCGGTCGCGGTGGCCTTACTGTTGACTCTGCTGATTCTGCCGCTCTCGGCCCGCACGCCGTTTGCCCTCTTCTATATCGCCGTCATGCTCAGCGCCGTTTACGGCGGGCGCGGCGCGGGTCTGCTGGCGACGGCTTTATCCGTTCTGACCACCGCCTACTTCATCCTTCCTCCCAAATATTCGTTGAAGGTCGGTTTTGAAGGAGTCTTCATGTTGGCGGTCTTTATCTTCGTGGCGCTGGTGATTAGCTCTTTGACCGAGAAGGTGGTCGGAGCCGAAAAGTCTGCGCGCCTGAGCGGAACGCAGTTGTCCACCACGCTGATGAGTATCGGCGACGCAGTGATTGCCACAGACGCGGAGGGGCGCATCGCCTTGATGAATGCTGTGGCGCAAACGCTGACGGGCTGGACGCTGGATGAAGCGCTCGGCCAGAGGCTGGAAGACGTTTTTCGGATCATCAATGAGCAGACGCGCGAGGCCGTGGAAAGCCCTGTCGCCAAAGTCTTGCGCGAAGGCACGGTCGTCGGCCTCGCCAATCACACGCTCCTGCTTGCCAGAGATGGAAAAGAGATTCCAATTGACGACAGCGGCGCGCCCATCAGAGATGAAGAGGGCAACATCACAGGCGTCGTGCTGGTCTTTCGAGACATCTCGGAAATGAAAGAGGCAGACGAAAAGATTCGCTTTCATGCACACCTGCTGAACGAGGTCGAGCAGGCTGTGGTTGCCACAGACATGGAAGGGCGCATTACTTACTGGAACCAGTTTGCGGAAAAGCTCTACGGCTGGCAGGCCGTTGAAGTCATCGGGCGCAATGTGCTGGAAGTTACTCCGAGCGATGCTTCCAGAGAGCAGGCGGAAGAGATTCTCACACACCTGCGCAGGGGCGAAAGCTGGTCTGGCGATTTCCAAGCGCAACGACGTGATGGCAGCGTTTTTCCGGCGCGGGTTACAGACTCGCCGGTTTATGACGCAGACGGAAAACAGATCGGCATCGTCGGCAGCTCAGAAGACATCTCCGAGCGCAAGCGCGGCGAAGAAGCGCGCCGGTTGTTGGCTGCAATCATCCAGTCGTCGGACGATGCCATCCTCTCGAAGACACTTGAAGGGAAAGTGACGAGCTGGAACGCGGGCGCCCAGAAGATGTACGGCTACACGGCTGAAGAAGCCGTCGGGCAGCACATCTCTTTCATCATCCCGCCGGAGCTTGAAGGCCAATTGAAGGAGATTCTTGAGCGGATTCAGCTTGGCGAGCGTATTGAGCATCTGGAGACGCTGCGGGTGCGAAAGGACGGCACGCGCATTAACGTCTCGGTTCGAATCTCGCCGGTCAATGATGCGACGGGACAGGTCGTCGGGGCTTCGTCCATCGCGCGCGACATCACCGAACGCATGAAGACCGAACAGGCATTACGCGAGAGCGAAGAACACCATCGCATCGTGGCTGAAACCGCTTCCGACGCTATCATCACGATTGATGAACGGAGCGAGATAATATTTGTCAATCGTGCTGCCGAGGGGATTTTCGGCTACACGGTAGAGGAGATGCAGGGGCAGAGCCTGACACTGTTGATGCCGGATTATCTGCGCCATGTGCACAGCGCGGGATTTCATCGCTACCTCGAAACAGGCCGCAAGCATATCTCGTGGCAGGGCGTCGAGCTTCCCGGCCTGCACAAAGACGGCCATGAGATTCCTTTAGAGCTTTCCTTTAGCGAGTTCATACGGGGCGGCGAACGTTTCTTTACGGGCATCGCGCGTGACGTGACGGAGCGCAAGCTGGTTGAAGAGAAACAGGCCGAGGTTTTGGCGCGCGAGCAGGCTGCGCGCACACAGGCAGAGCTTGCCAATCGCACCAAAGATGAATTTCTCGCCACGCTCTCGCATGAGCTGCGGACGCCTTTGACGGCGATGCTCGGTTGGACCTGGATGCTGCGCTCGACAGAGCTGGACCGGCAGACTCGCGCGCAAGCGCTCGAAAGCATCGAGCGCAACGTCCGCGCGCAGGCGCAGTTGATTGAAGACCTGCTTGATGTCTCGCGCATCATCACGGGCAAGCTCCGCCTGGAGGTGCGCCCGGCGGAATTGATTCCGGTCATCGAATCGGCTTTAGACACAGTGCGCCCGGCTGCTGAAGCCAAAGAGATACGGCTACAGGTTGAGCTTGATCCGACCGCCAGCCATGTCCTGTGCGACCCGGCGCGGATTCAGCAGGTGGCCTGGAATCTGCTCTCGAACGCGATCAAGTTTACGCCCAAGAATGGCCGCGTCCGTGTGCGCCTTGAGCGCGTCGAATCTCACGTCGAGATCAGCGTCAAAGACACAGGGCCGGGCATCAACCCGGAATTTCTCCCTTACGTCTTTGATCGTTTTCGACAGGCCGACAGCTCGACCACGCGCATGCACGGAGGCTTGGGGATTGGTCTGGCGATTGTGCGGCATCTGGTCGAGCTGCACGGCGGCACGGCCAGAGTCGAAAGCGAGGGCGATGGGCACGGTTCGACTTTCACCGTCGCCTTGCCGCTGCTCGCTGTTTCCACAAACACTGTGGGAGAGGCGACGGAGCATGCGCTGCCGGATGAGAAGCAAGCGACGCTTGAGAATTCTTTATCGCTCGAAGGATTGCGCGTGCTGGTCGTAGACGATGAGCCGGACGCACGCGAGCTGCTGGTCGTCGCGCTCGGGCAATCAGGAGCGCGCGTCAATGCCGTCGCCAGCGCGGGCGAAGCTCTTGAACTGGTCGCGGCCAGAGAGACAGACGTGCTGGTCAGCGACATCGGCATGCCTTTTGAAGACGGCTACATGCTGATACGCAAGGTGCGCGAGCTTGAGCGCGAACACGGCGCGCCGGAGATGCCAGCCGTCGCCCTGACCGCTTATGCCAGCGAGACTGCCCGTGCTCAGGCGCTCGAAGCAGGCTTTCAAGCGCACCTCGCCAAGCCCATCGAGCCGTCCGTTCTGATTGAGACCATCAGCACTCTCATGAAACAAAAAGAGTTGAACGTGAAAGTGGAAAATTAAAACGAGAAGTTTTCATAAGGCAATCATTTTAAGCGCTTCTTCTTTACCCGCTCCGGCGAATGCAACAGAAGAATTGTTTTGTGGAATGCTACGGCTTAGCCGTAGACGGTTTTCGATAGCCATATTGTTCGAGTATCCGTTGCCCCTTCTCGCCCAGAACAAAGTCCGCGAAACGCCGCGCCGCCTCCTGCTTACCTGAAGCCTTGACCACTCCCAACGCTTGATCTATTGGCTGGTGCAATTTTTCGTCTACCTCGATGTATCGCCCCTCGTTCGGCTTCACCAGCGCGAGCGGGAGAAATGCCACCTCTGCATTGCCGGTTGAAGCGTATTGCTTGGTCATAGAAACATTCTGCGCGTACACGACTTTCGGCTCGACCTGTTGCCAGAGATTCAAAGCGCGGAGAGCTTCGACCGAAGCTTTGCCGTATGGCGCAATATCGGGCTTGGCGATGGCGATTCTCTCAACTTCGGCGCGCGTGATGTCTTCAATCCGGCTGAGGTTGATGTTATTTCCCGGCGGCGTCCAGAGCGCGAGACGCCCGCGTGCATACAGGGCGCGTGTGCCGGACGTGAGTAGTCCTTGACTGTCCAGCCCGTCAACGTGTTCAACGTCAGCCGCCGCGAAGAGATCGAAGGGCGCGCCGTTCTCAATTTGCTTGGCAAGGTCAGCCGTCGCGCCAAAGCTATACACGACGCGCACGCCCGTCTCAGCGGTGAATTGTTTGGCTACTTCCGCGAAAGCATCTGTGAGGTTGGCTGCCGCAGCAACGTTGATTTCCGGTGCGTTCTTCTGTCCCGTTGAAGACTGGCGACCGCACCCAAGCGTGAAGCACATCGAAGCGAGCAACAGCGACACACCAAAGGCTTTGATAAATGTTGGTAGCTTCATTTCTCTATCTCACTCTTATTGAGCGCGTCGGATGATGAGAGAGATAACTTGCCTGACCCAGCGCCCCTGCCGCTTCTCGTCGGGCACAACGATCCGCAGCGGCCCTTCCGCAGCCGCCAATGCCTTGCCGTCCCTCTTGTCTGCGAGCAGGATCACGCGATCCGTAAAGCCATGATCCAGTTCCGGCAGAGCAAACACAGCGCGGTAATTATCCGCCGCCTCTACGACCAGAAACAGAGCCAGACTCTTGCCTCTCATTTCCTCGCCGAACTTGACGCCCGCCAGCTTCAACACTTCGCCCAGCTCCACACCCTCAAATGTGGTTTCTTTGCCATCATGGTCTTTTGCGTTCACAGTCCGGCGCGGCAGCTTTGCCAGATCAGCGGCTGTCAGTTTGAGCGGTCGTTCGATTTCCCCGCTGATATTAAGAAGAGAATCGTTAGCAATTGGTGGTGATGACTTGGCCTGTCCCCAAGTGGTGGCAGACATTAGCGCCACCAGAAATAGAGCGAAGCCCGTACGGCGAAGATAGATCATGGGGTTAAGTCCCTTTCTGAGAATGCAAATTTGCAGCGGTGATGATATATCAGACTATGTTGAGAAGAAACTGACCGGAGGAGCAGAAGAATGGAAATCAGCGCACGCAATACCTTGAGGGGAACGGTTAAGACAATCGAGCACGGTGCGGTCAACTCCGAAGTGACCATTGAGTTGCCGGGTGGGATCGAGATAGTTTCGATTATTACGAAGAACTCTACAGAGAGATTAGCCCTGTCACCGGGAAGCAAGGTTTACGCTGTTATCAAAGCCAGCGATGTCATGGTGGCTACTGACTAAAGCCTATATTAAAGGCTTTGGGTCTTACACAAGAGGGTTCAAGTAAAGCTCAAGCCTGAAGTTTTCACCAGCCGGAGGTGTGCGATGCGACGCTCTCGACTTTTCCTGATTCTCCTGTGCCTGACAATCTCTCTCTTCTTTGGCGCGCGGCTCTCGTCCGCCAATATCGCTCTGAGCATTGATGAAGCGGCGACGCGAATGGCTGTGCGCAAGCCTGCGCTACGGCATCTCGGCACAGACTGCGCCATCCATGATTTATGATTATTACAACCCGGAAGCCAGAGCCGTGATTGCGCCGACGAAGTTTAATGTCAAATAAGTTGGC
>JACMLC010000511.1 GCA_014379795.1 Pyrinomonadaceae bacterium | reverse complement strand
CGACCACAGCGTAATCCACGCGCCCGAAATGCAGATCAGATAGATGAACGATTTTTTTCATAGCAGTTTAAGAGCAGTGATGAGTGATAAGTGATAAGTGATAAGAAAAAGCTTTCTTCTTATCTCATCACTTATCACTTATCACTTATCACTCCCTCTCCCGGTACGAGGACTTCGAGGGCGCGGGGCAGCACGCGGTAATTGAGCGGCGTCTGCATCATGTTGACTTCGCCGTCGGTTGCCACATGCAGCCGCTTGCGCTTTGTTTCGATTCGGATTTCTTTGGTGCAGAGCGCATCAAAATCATCTTCGTCGCGCAGGCCGCCGAAGAGAGCGCGCCATGCGAGCCTGACGAGTCCCAGCCGCCCCGTGCGATGCGCGATGTATAAGCTCAAATGCCCCGCGTCGAGGCATTCGCGCGCGCCTACATTAAAGCTCTCCATCTCGTATTCGTTATTGCCGACGAAGACAAACGGTGTGCGCCGCACCAACTCCTTTTCCTCCTCTTTCCCCTCGATGCTCAGCCGCACGTCCAGAAACGGATAACGCCTGAGCACCGACAGAGCAGCCCAGACAAACGCAGGCCACTTGCCACGCCCTAACCTCTCTTGCTGCTGCTCGCGGCGATGCACGATGCTTGGATACAAGCCCAGACTCGAATTGTTGAGAAACATCCGGCCATTGACTTCGCCGACATCAACCCTGACTGCGCGGCCTTCCAGAATCGTGCGCGCCGCGCCTTCCAGCTCAAGCGGAATCTTCATGTCTTTGGCAAAGTGGTTAAGCGTGCCGAGCGGCAACACGCCGAGCGTCAAATTTGTGCCGAGCAGTTGAGCCGCGACGGCATTGATCGTTCCATCGCCGCCGCCCGCGACAATCGGGTGGCATTTTTCCTCGACGGCGCGTTTTGCCAGCTTGACGATTTCCGAGCCGCTTTCAGCCAGAGAGATACGCGCGTCCACGCCGCTCGCATCGAACATCTCTTTCAAATATTCGACGGCCTCTTTTTTATCGTCTGTCCCCGAAGAGGCGTTAATAATCACAGCCGGACGCGCCTGCATGTTTTTACGGCATCCCTTTCCGCTAGAGAAAAAAGCACAGAGCCGTGAGCATAACACGAACGAGAAGCTGAGCGCGCCTCACGCTCACAGCCTCACACAGAGTTTATACGGTCTCCGCTTTTCGCCACAGAGGACACAGAGGACACAGAGATAAAAAAGGCAAAAGGTAAAAGTAAAAAGGCAAAAGGAAGGCTGAAACCAAATTTCATTAAAATGCTTTGAGCTTCACTTTTACCTTCCTCTGTGTCCTCTGTGGCTAATTCTTTAGCGCGGAAGTAAAATCAAACTATCAATCAACGGAGCAACATGTGATGAGCGACAAGACCGTGCGGGAACAGGTGACGACGGATGAGAGCGATGCTAACGCGCATGCCGTTGAAAACGAGCATAGCCACTATCGCCCGCACAAACCGGACATTAAAGATGAGAGCGATATTCGCGCTGAAGCATCGTCAGGCAGCAGCCATGCGGAACCGTCGAACGGGCGTGAGCTTCAAACACATGCGGTTGATGCGCAAGCGCAGCCGCCGGATGACATCGCCGGGATAAAGGTCAAACCTGCTGGCAAAGTCGCGGGCGGTATCCCTGCGATCATCAACACGCTGAAGCACGCTTGGCGCGAGATGGGCGCGGCGCGCAGCTTTAAAGCCCTGTCACAGGTCAACCAGAAGGACGGGTTTGATTGTCCCGGCTGCGCCTGGCCTGACCCGGACGGCGAGCGCACGCACACAGAGTTCTGCGAAAACGGAGCTAAGGCCGTCGCGGAAGAAGCGACACTGAAACGCGTCACGCCGGAATTTTTCAAAGAGTGGAGCGTCGCGGAGCTTTCACGAAAATCCGATTTCTGGCTTGGCAAGCAGGGACGCCTGACGCATCCAGTCTGGCTGCGCGAGGGCGGCACGCATTACGAGGCAGTCAGTTGGGAAAAGGCTTTTCAGATTGTCGCTGAAGAGCTAAACGCGCTCCGCTCGCCTGACGAAGCTCTCTTTTACACCTCCGGACGAACCAGCAACGAGGCCGCGTTTCTTTACCAGCTTTTCGTGCGCCAATTCGGCACAAACAATTTGCCGGACTGCTCGAACATGTGCCATGAATCGAGCGGCTCCGCGCTCACAGAAACCATTGGCATCGGCAAAGGGACTGTGACGCTTCAGGATTTTGAATTGGCCGAAGCCATCTTTGTCATCGGCCAGAATCCGGGGACGAATCACCCGCGCATGCTGACCTCCTTGCAGGCCGCAAAGAAGGGCGGCTGCAAAATCGTTCACATCAACCCGTTGCCCGAAGTCGGTCTCAAACGTTTTAAGCATCCGCAGGACGTGCTCGGCATGCTGGGAAAGGGAACAAAGCTCGCAGACCTTTTCTTGCAGGTACGCATCAACGGCGATGTCGCGCTCTTGAAAGGCATCATGAAAGAGATGCTATTGGAAGAAGACTTGCGTCCCGGCGAAGTGCTTGACCATAAATTCATCGCGGAGAAAACGAACGGCTTTGAAGCTTTCGCAACTGCTCTGCGCGCAAGCGAGTGGGACGAGCTTGTCGAGCAAAGCGGCATCACGCGCGAAGAGATGCGCGCGGCGGCTGAAGTTATGATGCGCTCTCGTCGCACGATCATCTGCTGGGCGATGGGCTTGACGCAGCACAAAAACGCCGTCGCCAACATACAGGAGATAATCAACCTGCTCTTGATGCGCGGGCAGATCGGCAAACCGGGCGCGGGCGCGTGCCCCGTGCGCGGACACAGCAACGTGCAGGGTGACCGCACGATGGGCATCTGGGAGAGGCCGACCGAAATTTTTCTGGATAAGCTGGCAAGCGAATTTGATTTCTCGCCGCCGCGTCGTCACGGCTTCGATACTGTCGAATCAATCAAGGCGATGCACGAGGGCAAAGCGAAAGTCTTTTTCGCGATGGGCGGGAATTTTCTGTCTGCCACGCCCGACACGGAATATACTGCGGAAGCCTTGCGCCGCTGCCGCCTGACCGCGCACGTCTCTACCAAGCTGAACCGCGCGCATCTCATCACGGGCAAGCAGGCTTTGATTCTCCCCTGTCTCGGGCGCACGGAAGCAGACACGCAGGCGGGCCGAGAGCAGTTCGTCACAGTAGAGAATTCGATGGGCATCGTGCATCCCTCGCGCGGAACGCTGCCGCCCGCCTCCGAACATTTGTTGAGCGAACCCTTGATAGTCGCACGCCTCGCGCGTGCCGTGCTCGGAGAGAGCACGTCTGTTGAATGGCAAGGGCTTGTAGAAGATTACGACCGCATCCGCGAACGCATCGCGCGCGTCATTCCCGGCTTTGAAGACTACAACCGGCGCGTGCGCGTGCCCGGCGGCTTTTACCTGCCGAACGCCGCGCGTGACGGGGAATTTAAAACAAGGAGCGGTCGCGCAGAGTTTACCGTTCATCCATTAACGCGCCACGACCTTTTGCCCGGACAATTTATGATGATGACGATGCGCAGCCACGACCAGTACAACACGACCATCTATGGATTGGATGATCGCTATCGCGGCATCCACGGCGGGCGTCGCGTCGTGCTTCTTAATGCGGAAGATATAAAAGACGCAGGGCTTTCCGCCGGACAAATCGTAGACCTCACCAGCCACTTCGAGGGCGAAGAGCGCACGGCTCATCGCTTCCTCGTCATCCCCTACAGCATCCCGCGCCGCTGCGCCGCGACCTACTTCCCCGAAACCAACGTCCTCGTCCCCATCGGCAGCGTCGCCGAAAAGAGCAACACTCCGGCATCGAAGTCAGTTATCATCAGCATCAGGCCGTCGGTCAATCCATCTGCCGGTTTCGATCACGATCATGTAGAGGAAGCAGGGATTGAGCGGTTGAAGGCATAGGTATGCTTCTACGTTGAGTCGGAGATAAAAATATGGAGAGACGTGAAATCAAATTCGCTGGACCGCTGTGGTCTGTCGAAAGCGAAAACCACCCTACCGTGTTCCAATCTCCGGTAAGCAGTTTGCCCGGCATCTACTTGTGGACTGTCCCTTATAATGATTCCGAGCTTGTCTATTACGTTGGTGAAACTGGCAGGAGTTTCGCTGTCAGAACGAAGGAGCATTTCCAAGCACATCTGTCAGGTATGTATGAGATATACGATGCCAATGAGTTCTCGCAGGGTAGAAAGGTTTTGCTTTGGAAGGGTATGTGGAAGCGGGGAACAGAATCTATGATGGCTGAATTTTTAAAACGTCACAATGAGCTTGCGCCGCATATACACGGAATGCTTCATCTGTATAGGCTTTATCTTGCACCATGCGATTGTGAAAAGCGACTTCGGTTGAGAATCGAGGCTGCCATAGCCGCATCTCTTTATAAGCAGCCCGGCATCGTCGGACAGTTTCAGGAGCCCGGCATTAGCTATTGTCCTCGCCGAGCAGATGAGGAGCCTGTTCATGTCGCGTTAGATTGTGACAGCGATATTCTTGGACTCCCCAAATATGTGATTGCATAGGAGGGACGAGTGATTTGTCCTGTAGACGCCAGAGCCGCCTGCTCTATAGTATGCCTCTCAAGTTCCTTTGTTCCCTTCGGTTTGAATGCTGCTCGCATCAGTATTCGAAAACAAGTAAAATCCTGATGTTGCGATAAATATAAAGGAGAGACGTGATGCCGAATCCAACTATTGAGAGAGAAATTATCTCGCAACTGAGTAAGCTGCCTCTTGAAAAACAGCAGCAGGTGCTGCATTTCGTCCGCGCTTTAACCAGCGCTAAGCCGCTTGGGACTGCGGGCAAGGATTTACTTCGTTTCGCGGGAACAATAGAAACCAGTGATCTACAAATCATGGCGCAGGCGATTGAAGAAGATTGCGAAAAGGTAAACCCGAATGAATGGTAGGTATCTGCTGGATACAAATATCGTGATTGCCATCTTTGCCGATGAAACTGCGGTGCGTCAGCAATTGGCCGGAGCGGGAGAAGTATTTGTGCCGAGCATCGCGTTAGGCGAGCTTTATTATGGCGCTCATAAATCAGCACGCGTCGCCTCTAACATAGCGCGGGTAGACGAGTTTGCAGCAAACAATACCGTGCTGGTATGCGATACGGAAACATCGCGATTATATGGAAATATTAAAAGCGAATTGCGCGCGAAAGGTCGGCCTATTCCAGAGAATGATATATGGATTGCGGCGGTCACCACGCAACATCAATTAACGCTGGTAACGCGCGATGGGCATTTCAATAACGTTGATGGGTTATTGATAGACGTATGGTAATGCTATGCCTAATACGTCATGTTCGCGCCCGCTAATCTCCCTCTCATAATGCCTCTTTCGATTAAATTCTCGTATGCCAAGATTTGATGAGCGGATAGAAATTGTGTGTGCCAGAGACCGCGAAGAGTGGCGGCGATGGTTGAAGAAAAATCATCGCACCTCGCAGGGCGTGTGGCTCGTGTTCTACAAAGTCGGCAGCGGGCAACAGAGTGTTCGATATGGCGAGGCGGTCAAAGAAGCGCTGTGCTTTGGCTGGATTGATAGCAAGGTAAACTCGCTGGATGAAGCGCGTTACAAGCAGATTTTTACGCCGCGCAAGCCCAAAAGCGCGTGGTCGAAATTGAATAAGGGATACATCGCGGAACTCATCGAACAGGGTTTGATGGCGGAAGCGGGACTCGCCAAGATCGAGGCCGCTAAGCAAGACGGCTCTTGGACGAAGCTGGATGCGATTGAGGAATTGAGGATTCCGGCAGACCTAGAGAAAGAGCTGGCGGCAGACAAAGTGGCGGGCGAATATTTCAAGGCTTTTAGCAATTCGGCGAAGAAGGGCATCCTGTTTTGGATTGAAAGCGCGAAACGTGCGGAAACAAGATCAAAGAGAATCGCTGAGACGGTCAGGATGGCGGCTCAAAACAAAAGGGCCAATTTTGATAAATGATGCTGCTTACAAAAGGGTAGCAATAAATTCGCCGGTTTTTCTTTGCGTGCTTTGCGAGAAAAACTTTGCGCTCTTTGCGTTAAAAAAAACTTAACCGCAAAGACCGCAAAGAAAAGATGCGCAAAGACCGCAAAGAGTTTTTACTCTTGATGGCTACTTGAAATTGATGGTGACATCAACGGTCAGTTTATCCTTATCAGGCTTCGATTCAACTTCTGTTTTGGAAAACTTGCTGAGCGCCTGCGCCAGCTCGCGGTCGTTGGGGCCGAGGCTGCGGAAGAATTCTCTGTCATAAGAGGCATCGAAGATTGCGCCCGGCGCGAGCTTCCATTTGTTGGTCACGCGTTTTGCAAGCTCTTCGGGCAGGCCGGTCACCTTGAGAGTTCCCATGCGGTACTGCGGGCCTTCCTTGATGTTGAAGCGATAGGTGACGCGCTTGTTTGCATCGTCAAACTCCGGCACGGCGCGCAGGCGGGCGTTGATGTAGCCCTGCTTGCCATACGCTTCTTCGACTTCATGCACCCCTTTGTCAATTTTGGCGCTGCTCGCAACCTCGCCCGCTTTCATGCTCATCGCAGTATCAAGCTGCTGCACTGTGAAGATCGTGTTGTCCGTCCACAAAGCCTTGTCCCATGAATACTGCAAACCCTCTTCGGCAACAAGCATGACGGCGACGCCGTTCTGGCAATTAGAAGCAGCAGCGAGTTTGACCGGAGCTTCGCTAAAATTCGCGCGCAGGTAGCCGCGCTGGCGGTAGAGAGAACGCAGCGCGCTGTTGGCAAAGCCGACGACAAAGCGGCGCGAGTAATCCTGATTGAAGAGGGATTTGGAATTTTGTTTCAGCTCGTCCGCTGTGATTCCAGCCGCGCCCGTAAAGCTCAATTCGCAGATCGGAATCTTGACGCCCTCAATGCTAAAGACGTGCTCAGGGTTTCCGCCCGCCTCGTTGGCAGAGGACATGTATTCGACCTGTCCGGCAAGCTTCTTTTCCTGCAAGAGCCGCTGCAAGATAGCTTTAATCTTCTCCGTCAGGTTGCCTGTTTCCAGAGCCGTGCCGTCGTATGAAGGTATCTCGCCGCGTATGGCGTTCGCGAGTTCTTCATCGGTGAACCAGACGAAGTTATCCAAGACGATGGGCACGCCTTTGTCAGCTTTTTCTTCGACCTGAAAAGTGACAGTGGCTTGATCGCCTTTGGCGCGCACGCGATAGTTCATGTTCTTGAAAAAGCCCGTTTGCAAGAGGCGATTGGCGGCCTCGTCAAGCACGGTCTCGTTGACGGTCTGCCCGACTTTCAAACCGCTGGCTTCGATGATTTGCTCGCGCGTGTAACGCTTGAGTCCTTCAAATTCGATGCGCGCCAGTTGCAGCGACTTTGCGCCTTGAGATTGCGAAAAGGCGCAGGGAGCGATTGCCAGAAAAGTCAGAAGGGCAATGACTAAAAAGCGATAGCGTGGAAAAGACATGAGGTTTTAAAAGATTCTCTTTCTTGAAAAATTAAGTCTTAGGAGCTGCTTGAAAATTCCTTTTTTTGCGCCGGAGGCGCAGTCAGAAAGTAGCCAGACGTGAAACGTCTGGTTCGGTTGACCATCGCATCGGCGCACTGAAGGTGCGCTAAGAATCTCGCCGCGCCTTCAGCGCGGCAATTGGTCTGGCGTGTGTTCCAGACGTTGCACGTCTGGCTACCTTCTTCGCGCCGCTCGCGCGGCGTTTTTTGCCGTCGTCGGCGAAACATCCTGACGCGCAACGGTTTCAGGCGTAGGGGGCGGATTCGACGCGATTGCGGCCTCGTTCTTTGGCGTGATAGAGCGCGAGGTCTGCGCGTGCGATCATGTCATTGCCGGATTCGTCGTCGCGGAGATTGGCTGCGCCCGCGCTTAAAGTTAATTTAAAAATATGCTCGCCGTCGCCGAAGTGTCTGGCCGAAGCGGATTCACGAATCTTTTCTGCGAGCGAGGCGGCTCCTTCCAAATCCGTTTCGGGCAGCAGCACTAAAAACTCTTCGCCGCCGTAGCGAAAGACCATGTCCGAGCGGCGTACCACTTCGGTCAGAATCGTGGCGACCTGTTGCAGTGCGGTATCGCCTGCGGAGTGGCCGTAGGTGTCATTAATCTTTTTAAAATCGTCAAGGTCAATCATCAGGCACGCGAGCGGGCGTTCATAACGGCGCGCTTCCGCATGTTCGCGCGCGAGTGCGCGTTGCAAACCGTAACGATTGAGAAGTCCCGTCAGCGCGTCCGTCACGGCGCGCTCCTGCGCCAGCTCTGCATGTGCGCGGGCTTCTTCGGCGCTCTGGCGCAGGTTGTCGCGCTCTTGTTTTAAGCGCATCGCGACATCCACGCGCGCCAGCAGTTCTTCGGCTTTGAAAGGCTTGCTGATGTAATCGTTCGCGCCCAGAGAGAGGCCGCTGACTTTGACTTCGGTTTCGTCGCGCGCGGAGAGAAAAATCACTGGGACATCGCGCGTCGTCTCATCATCCTTGATGCGGCGGCACGCCTCTAGCCCGTCCATGATAGGCATCATGACATCGAGGATGACGAGATCGGGAAGCGAGGCGAGCGTCTTCTCGACCGCTTCGCTGCCGTTCTCAGCCGTTAAGACCTGATAGCCTGCGCGCTCTAAGCGACGCTGAATCAAAGAGCGATTAGTCGGCTCGTCATCAGCCACGAGAATCAGCGCCGGACGCGCCTGTATTTCGTTAATCATAATCAATTCCAAGAACTCAGAACCAGAGGACTTTCAGAAGCAAAGGCTGAAACCGCTCTTGCCTTTATTCTGGCTCCTGACTCCTGACTCCTGACTCCTGCTTTCTGCTTTTTCACCCATCTGCTCCGGGGATTTCCAGCGGGAGGCGGAACCAGAAGGTAGAGCCTTCGCCGGGGGACGAGGCGACGCCGATCTGCCCGCCTAGTCTTTGAACCAATCTTTTCGAGACGGCGAGGCCGAGACCGCTGCCTCCATGCACGCGCGTCGTCGAAGCATTCAGTTGACGGAAATCATCGAAGATATGCGGAAAGGCCGCCGCGTCAAAACCGATGCCCGTGTCCGTGACGTTAAAGCGTGCGCCGCCAGCTTCGTCGCGCTCGACGCTGACATGCACGGAGCCGCGCTCCGTAAACTTGACGGCGTTCGAGAGCAGGTTCGAGAGAATCTGCCTGACACGCTCCGGGTCTGTGCGGATGTGTGGCACGTCTCTGGCAATCTGCATTTCCAAATGAAGCCCTTTCTTGTCCACATCGTATTTGACGCCCGCGATGGCTCGGCGCAAGACTTCGTCAAAGGCTATCGTATCCATAAAAATAGGAAAGCGATGCTCGTCCATCCGCGCCAGATCGAGCGCGTCTTCGACCATGCTCAATAATCTCTCTGCGGAATCGGCAATGGTACGCACATCCCCTGACTGCTCCGCGCTCAGCTCGCCCGAAAAGCCGTCTATCAACATCTGCGCATAACCGATAATCGCGTTGAGCGGCGTGCGCAGCTCGTGCGAGATAATCGCCATGAATTCCGTCTTGTACTGTTCCGCGCGGCGCAGATTTTCCTCCAACTGCTTTGATTGAAGTGAGATGGCGCGCTGTTTGCGAACGGATTCCAAGACCTGCAATGCGATGGCGACGGGTCGCGCAAAGATGTCTGCGAGGCGTTGTTCATCCGGCGAGACTTCGACCGCGACGCGCGAGAAAGAAATCAGCATCCCCAGCATTTGATTCGCACGTCCGGCGACGGGCGTCGCCCACATTCCGCGCAGGCCAGACCAGCGCACGGCTGTATAAAGCTCTGTAAATCGCGCATCGCCCGCGAGGTCTGCCACCACGCCCGCGCGCCGCGTCGCCGCCAGCCCGCAGACAGGATCGTCCGGCGGCACGCCCTGCGTATATCTCTGGCTCAAGCCTGCGGGTAACTGCTCTCCGACCGCCAGCCGGTACAGCTTTGTTTCTTCATCCCAGCGCAGGATCGCGTTGGAATCCGTGCCCGCGATCTTTGACCATGAATCGAGCGTGGCGCGCAGGACGCGCTCAAGGTCTGCCTCGCTCGTCACGTCTCCGGCGAGGCGCATGAGCATTAAAAGGTCTTCGATGTGAGAGCGCGTGCGCCCGTGTAGCTGCGCGTTGAGAATCAAAGGCGCAATCGTTTCCGCCACGCGCGCGAGCAGGAGTTGTTCGTCCGCCGTCCAGCTTCTGTGCCGGTCGGATTCGACGAGACCGATTGAGGCGAGCGTCTGCCCCCCATAAACGACCGGCGCGAGACAGATAGAGCGCGCTCCCAAACGCTCGACGAGCGGGCGCAGCTCTGCGCTCGGGTTGCGCTGCGCGCTGGCGTCTTCAACCGACACCGCGCGTTGCTCTGTGAAGACCGGGCGTTCTTCTTTTGAGACGGGCGCGTGCAGCTCTAGCGGCTGGCGGTCATCTCCCGGCGTCCACGCGCGCAGGGTGTTATCCGGCCTGCCGAACGTGACCCGGCGCAGGACGATAAAGCTCGCGGGCATCGCACGCGCCAGTGCGTCTATCGCATGCTGTATGATTTTTTCAAGATCGAAAGACGAGCGCGCCGCCGCGCCTAAGCTTTGCACCAGAGCTTCTTCGCGCTGGCGCGCATCCTCTCGCTCCTGCGTCTCCTTAATCTGCCCGGACAGCTCAAGGCGCGCGAGCGCGGACTCCAGTAAACTCGCTGCCATCCCGGCCACCTGCGCGTCTGTGTCTGTATAAGCAGCGTCGCGCGTCGTGCTGGCGATCAGAATTCCGTTGAGCTTTGCTTGCAAGATCAATGGCGCGCAGAGAACGGATTGCGCGTCGGGACAGACCAGCGAGAGCAGCAGCGCGCCGCTGCCAAGCTCCGCCTGCGCTTGATTGAAGATGATGGGCGCGCCTGTCTCCACAACGCGCTCTAACATGGTGTGCGCCACAGGCTCTGCGTCTTTGTTCGTGACGATGGCAAACGCGCCGTCATACTCAAGCCTTGCGCATAACTGCTGGCTGTCCTGACCGGCAGAACGGGTCGCGCGCACGGCGTCGCAGGGAATCAGGCCAGCGAGGCTGCGCATGGCAGACTCGTATGCCGCCGCATCCGTCTGCACTGCGTTGAGGCTGTTCGCCAGCGTCGCCAACTCTTGCACCGGCTCGCTATTTCGCTGTTGGTGTTCGTGTGGCACAGGTTGCTCTTTCGGCGCGCGAATCTCTTTCGCCTTCCGGTCATAGAAACAAACGCTTCGGGCGGCAGCGGCGAGACCTCAAATCATGCAAGCCGGCGTGCGAGATTCATCATACAGGCATTGTGAGAACTGTCGAGGCGCAAGCCCAAGGGGCAAAGCATCTTAAAACAAATTCATTCGCCGCCGCAATACCCATCTAAAAAGTCAGGAGTCCGGAGTTAGGAGTTCGGAGTCTGTCTT
>JACMLC010000510.1 GCA_014379795.1 Pyrinomonadaceae bacterium | reverse complement strand
GCCCGCACGGAAGCCAAGCGACATCGAGAGGAATGCCGTGCCGCCTTGTCTCTTCAATCACATCGCGCGAGAGGTCAACGGGAAATGTCAGGTCATAACGCGCCGCGATAAAGCGCATCGGGCGCGAGCGCATCTGCAAGAGACGTGTGATAAAGGGCAGCGGGCTGATGGGCAGCCAGTATTGCCGAAGTTCTTCAAGCTCAACCTCATCGCCAAAGCCTGCGCGGACATGGCGCGTAGAGATGCCGCGCCACACCACGTCCGCGAAATAGCCTGAGACGTGATTGAAGACGCCCGCATTAATTCTCTCGTCGTGCGCGTATGCGAGAAACGCTGTGCATGAGCCGATGCTCGTGCCCATGATGCCTATCGAATCGTAGCCCTGCTCGACCAGCCAACTGACAGCCGCGCGTGCATCCAAAACAGCTTGCCTCACAGATTGAATCGTCCGACCGATGTTCGAGCTGACCAGATAATCCGCGCGCTCAAGCTCCGGCGGGCGTCGCGCTTCGTGATAGGGAAGCGTCAGCCTGAGCGCACTGATGCCGAAACGATTGAGCGCGCGCCCCAAGGCGACATGGCTCTCGCTATCCGCATTCCACTGCGGCAGCATCAGGACGGCGCGTCGTTTCGCTCCAACAGCTTTTTCCGCCGCCGGAAAATAACGCGCGTGCGCAAGATTGTTCTCAGGCGCAGGCGTCTGAACGGCGCTCGTCCACGTGAGCCGGTCTCCATCAAGCTTGTAATCGGAAATTTCCGGCAGCGCGTAAAAATCTTCGCTTCCTTGCAGAGCTTCGCGCGCGTGTTCGGAAAAGATTTGGCGCGGGTCGTCGCCGTTGACGTGTTCTCTGATAAAGGACGTGCCCCATTCAAACGGGCGCACGATCCTGTTCGTATCTCTTTGCGAGTACCAAAGCTCGCGCGCGTGCATCCAGCGTGCTAACAAATCTCTATCCTTTATTATGAAGCGCAAAACTGTTTGGTAGGGAACTTATAATGCAGCTACAAATTCATCAACCGTGAGATTCGCCGAACGAATCAAGCTTCTCAAAGTGCCTCTAGCAACCTCTTTATGGTTGGGAATTGACAGCGTTACGATTTCACCTTTTTTAGTCATGATGATATGACTGCCCTTTTGACGCGCGGCAGTCCAACCGAAGGACTCAAAAACACGCACGGCTTCCTGCCCGCTGATGGCGGGAAGAGTAGCCATTATGCCGCAACCTCAACCTGTCGCGTCTCAATCGTCAACGGCAAACCTTGTTCGGCACGAACTTCAAGGCAAAGTGAAATGGCCTCTTTAATATTCTCCAAAGCCTCTTCTTTCGTCGTGCCTTGACTCACGCAGCCGGGAATTGCAGGACACTCAACTATCCAAACGCCATCTTCATCTCGGTCAACTGTCACGTTAAATTTCATATTCATCCTCCATGTATTCTTATCATGTCATGCGGGAATATTATGAAGCAAGACGCTCAACCGTTTAATTACGACGCTCAAACAGCCGCCGGATCATCTGCGGCAACAGCAGAGATGTTTGCAGCGGATTGCCTGTCGCAAAGCGACGCGCGAGGCCGCGAAAAAGCTCTGCGGCGCGCGGCGTGTAGCTGAACCACCAGAGATCGCGAAAGCTTGTGACGCGGTTGACGTGTATGTGCTGCGGCGCGACCAGCTCAAGCAAGCCCAGACGCCCGTGAGTTCTGCCGATGCCGCTCTGCTTCATCCCGCCCCAAGGAGTCTGCGCGATGCCGTGCGTGTAGAGGACTTCGTTGACCGTCACCGTGCCCGCTTCGATTTTTTCGGCAAGACGACGCCCGCGCGAGGCGTCGCGCGTCCACACGCTCGCCGTCAAACCGAAAACGCTGTCGTTGGCCCACCTCAAGACTTCCTCTTCAGTTTTAAAAGTCATCACGGGCAGCACAGGCCCGAAAGTCTCTTCGCGCATCACGTCCATTTGATGAGACACGTCTGCCAGCACGGTCGGCTCGTAAAACATGCCGCCGAGATCGTCGCGGCGATGCCCGCCCACAAGGACGCGTGCGCCCTGCGAGACAGCATCATTGACATGCTCTTCGACGATTTTTAACTGCCGCTCGCTGGACATCGCGCCGATGTCAGTGCCTTCGCGTGTGCCTATGTTTTGTTCGAGCGCGCGAACCTGTGCGACGACCTGCTCGATAAATTGCGTGGCGATTTTTTCATGCACGTAGAGGCGTTCGACAGACGCGCAAGCCTGCCCGGAGTTGGCGAAACCGCCCCACACAGCCGCGCTCGCCGCCATCAACACATTCGCATCCTCAAGCACAATCATAGGGTCTTTGCCGCCCAGCTCAAGCACACAGGGAATAAGTTGTCTGGCGGCTGCTTCCGCGACGCGTTTGCCCGTCGCCACGCTGCCCGTGAACATGATCTTGTCAACGCCTGCTTCAGCCAGCGCGGCTCCGGTCTTGCCGTCGCCCGTCACGACTTGCAGCAATCCTTCCGGCAGCCCCGCGCGTTTGAAAACTTCGCCAATCTTTAAACCGACCAGCGGCGTCAATTCACTCGGCTTGAGCACGACCGCGTTGCCAGCCATCAATGCCATCACGACTTCGCCGAGCGGAATCGCCCACGGGAAATTCCACGGCGAGATAATTCCCACCACTCCGAGCGGTTTGTAAATGATGCGCGAAGAGCGACCCATCAGGCCGTACTGCCCGATGTCTAACTTTTCCGTCCGCAGCAGCTTTTTAGTTTTCCGGGCAAAGAACTGCATCAGGTCAAGCGTCGGCGTCAGCTCCATAGAGATAGCTTCGGTCAAGGGCTTGCCGGATTCCCTTGAGATCAGACGCGCGATAGCATCTATCTCATCAAGCACGATTTGCCGTGCGCGCATCACGATGCGCCCGCGCTCCTTAAAATCCAGCGCAGCCCACGCGCCTTGCATTGCGCGTGCGCGCTTCACAGCGGCGATTACTTCTGCTGCCGATAAATTCGGCACGCGCCCGACCTCTTCGCCCGTCGCCGGGTCATGCGAAATAATTTCTGTGTTTTCGGCTGTCGCCAGAGTCAGTGTTTGGACGCTCATAAAGCATTTTCTCCGTGTCACGAATTATCACTCAAAACGAGCCGCTTGTGTAGGCTGCAGTGCAATTCAAACCTTCTCAATTTCACGAAGGCGCGCCTCTCGGTTACAATAACTCTCCGGAGAGCCGCCCCGCGCGGTGATAATCATTTTAAGGAGAG
>JACMLC010000509.1 GCA_014379795.1 Pyrinomonadaceae bacterium | reverse complement strand
TGATTAAAAGCGGCGGCGAAGTGGACGCCGCGCAACTGAGCGGCGCGGCGGACATGACCGCAGACCTTTTGACCAAAGGCACCAAGACCCGCACCGCGCCGGAAATCGCGCAGGCCATCGAAGCTCTCGGCGGCGAGATTTCTTCCGGCGCGTCGTGGGATTCATCCATCGTCACGGTCAATGTTATGTCGCCAAAGATCGGGCAGGCTATGGACATCTTGACGGACGTAGTGCGCAACCCGACGTTCAAAGAGGATGAGATCGAACGCCTGCGCGAGCAGAATCTGGACGGCTTGAAAGTAGCCTTGCGTCAACCCGGTTCTGTCGCCAGCTATGTCGCCGCGCGCGTCGTCTTCGGCGATCAGGCTTACGGGCATCCGCTCGCCGGCACGCCCGAATCAATCGCGCGCATCAAGCGTGATGACATAGTCGCCTTGCACGAAAAATATTATCGCCCGGACAACGCGATTCTGGTCTTCGCGGGCGACATCAAGGCCGCAGATGCTTTTAAGATGGCCGAACGTCTTTTCGGTGACTGGGCTAAGCCCGCGACCGCTTTGCCTGCTCCGATGATGAGCGATGGCAAGGATGCTGTGGGAGCCAAGCCGCGCGTGGTCGTGATTGACATGCCGGAGGCCGGGCAGGCCGCTGTGGTCGTCGCGCGTCGCGGCTTGAAGCGCACAGACGCCGAATATTTTCGCGCCATCGTCGCCAACTCAGTTCTCGGCGGCGGCTATTCCGCGCGCCTCAATCAGGAGATTCGCATCAAGCGCGGTTTGAGCTACGGTGCGAACAGCAGCATCTCAGCGCGCCGCGATGTCGGCTCATTCTCAGCCTCGACTCAGACCAAAAACGAGTCAGGCGCAGAGGTCGCAACGCTTTTGATGAGCGAGCTAACGCGTCTTGCAAGCGAGCCGATTGCGGATACGGAATTGACTCCGCGCAAGGCCGTGCTGACCGGAAACTTCGGGCGCAATCTGGAAACTACGAGCGGCCTCGCCACGCAAGTCGCCAGTCTAGCCCTCTACGGTTTGAGCCTTGATGAAATCAATAACTACATCAGGAACGTGCAGGCCGTGACGGGCGCAGACGTGCAAAAATTTGCAGGCACACGCATTGACGCCAAAGGCGCAAACGTCATCATCGTTGGCAACTCCAAACTGTTTCTGGAAGCTTTGAAAAAACAGTTCCCGGATGTCGAAGTGATTTCCGCCACAGACCTTGACCTCAACAGCGCTTCCTTGCGCAAGAGCGAGACGGGTTCCGTGCAGAAATAACAAATTGCTCCTCAATTAATGAGGAGATAAATTACTGTTTTGAATGGGAGTAAGTTAAAAGCTTGCTCCCATTTCTTTTGCTTTAACCGAGAGCTAACCGCGCATTCTGCTGCGTCTCACGCTATACTCATCAAGCAATTATCAATTTCAATATTTACGAATCTCGGATTTCAAATTTGAGATTAAAATAACTTGATGCACTCGAACCTGCGTTCATTCCTTGACCTGCTGGCGCGCGAAAACGATCTGGTGCGCGTGGAAGCGTTGGTTGACCCCTATCTCGAATTGGCTGAGATTCACCGGCGCGTGATTGAGCGCGGCGGGCCTGCGCTCCTGTTCGCGCGCGTGAAGGGCAGCCGCTTCCCGGTCGTGACAAATCTTTTCGGCACGGCGCGCCGCATTGAGCGAGCGTTCGGAGCCAAACCGGAAGCTTTAGTGCGCGATGTTGTTCACGTCGCCGAAAATCTTTTGCCGCCGCGACCGTCAAAGCTTTGGGAGCATCGCTCGCTCGCGTTGGAAGCCTTAAAGCTCGGCACGCGGCGAACCGGACGCGCGCCCGTGACGCAGGTTCTGGACCAGCCCGCGAGGCTCGACGAATTGCCCGTGCTGACCACTTGGCAGGAGGACGGCGGCGCGTTTATCACTCTGCCGCTTGTGTATACGGAACATCCAACGACAGGCAAGCATAATCTGGGGATGTACAGGATGCAGCGATACGACGCGCAAACGACAGGCTTGCACTGGCAGATACACAAGGGCGGCGGTTTTCATTATCACGAAGCGGAGAAGATGGGGCAGCCGCTTCCCGTGACGGTTTTCTTGGGTGGGCCGCCCGCGCTGATTCTCGCTGCGATAGCTCCTTTGCCCGAAGACGTGCCGGAGCTTGTGCTGGCCTCCGTGCTGGCGGGCGAGAAGATTAAAGTCACAAAAAATCCGCTGGGAGATTTTTCGCATCGTCTCGTGGCCGAAGCGGAGTTCGCGCTCGTTGGCAAAGTCCCGCCGCATGAGAGGCGACCTGAAGGCCCGTTCGGAGACCATTACGGATATTATTCCCTGCAACACGACTTTCCCGTTTTTAACGTCGCCGACTCATGCATCTCAGTTGCGGCGGCGATATTGCTCGTCGTTTGGAGTATGGAATCTGTAAAGGCGGACAAAGAGGCAAAATCGTCGGTCAAAGTGGAACCAGCCGAACCGACTCTCCCCACCGAGACAATTTAACGTGCTTGCAAAACTTGAAGAAATCGAAAGGAGGTTGGAATCCATTGACGCCCAGTTACAGGATCCCAGCATCTCCAGCAAACCCGC
>JACMLC010000052.1 GCA_014379795.1 Pyrinomonadaceae bacterium | reverse complement strand
GTCTGGCTACCTTCTGATTGCCGCTCGCGCGGCCAATTGTGTCTTTGTGGTGAAATCGCTTTATTCATATCCGCGTTTATCCGTGTTCATCTGTGGCTAATTCCTGATTCCCGCCTTTTCGGACTTTTGCGTGTCGTGGTAAAATCCGCGCGAACTTCTGCCCCAAGTCGAATCAGCTTCCAAAGTCTTTTGTCTCTGCTCTTCAAGCGGGTGTTTTTTCGGCAGCGATGAGAAGGCGCGCATAACTGCCTTCGCCGCCCGGGTTGATTAACCGTCAGTGTTTAAGTCGAGGGGCGCGAATAAGGAGTCAGCTTTATGGAAAAATTTCGGATCAGTGGGGGCCGCCCTTTGCGCGGGCGCATCGGCATCAGCGGGGCGAAAAATTCCGCGCTGCCCTGCATGGCCGCCAGCCTCCTGACGCCTGAAACCGTCACGCTGCACAATATTCCATACGTGCGCGACATCATTACGCAGAGACGCTTGCTGGAAGATTTAGGCTCGACCGTGTTGACGCCCGAGCTGCGCACGAACAAGATCACGGCCTCGAACATAGAACTGTTTGAAGCTCCGTATGAGCTGGTCAAAACCATGCGCGCCAGCGTGCTTGCCTTGGGGCCGCTGCTCGCGCGTTTCGGCAAAGCCAAAGTCTCTTTACCCGGCGGATGTGCCATCGGCACGCGCCCGATTGACTTGCACCTGACGGCTTTTCAGGCTCTCGGCGCGGAAGTCTCGCTCGAAGCGGGCGATGTCGTGGCGCGCGCTCCCTCCGGCGGACGCCTGCGCGGCAGCGAAGTCCGGTTTGATAAAGTGACTGTGACGGGAACGGAAAATCTGATGATGGCCGCCGCGCTGGCTGTCGGCACGACGAAGCTTCATAACGCTGCGCGCGAGCCGGAGATTACAGACCTCGCGGAGCTTTTGAATAAGATGGGAGCGCGCGTGCGCGGCGCGGGAACCCCAACCATCACGATTGAGGGCGTCGAAGCCCTCGGCGGAGCAGAGCACACGATCATTCCAGACCGGATAGAGACAGGGACGTTCCTCGTCGCCGCCGCGATTACCAAAGGCGAGCTGGAAATTTACAACTGCCGCCCCGAACATCTGGCGATTGTGATTGCCAAGCTGCGCGAAGTCGGAGTCTTGATTGAAGAGGTCAATCAAAGCACGCTCAGGGTCAGTTGCTGCCCGAAGGGCTTGACGGCGCGCGACGTTGAGACAGAGCCGCACCCGCGCTTTCCGACAGACATGCAGGCGCAGTACATGGCCTTGATGACGCAGGCCGAAGGCAAGTCCGTCATCACCGAAACGATTTTCGAGAATCGCTTTATGCACGCTTCCGAGATGCAGCGCATGGGCGCACGCATCCAGATCGAAGCGCACAGGGCGACGGTCGAAGGCGCAACGGTCCTGACGGGCGCGCGTGTGCAGGCTTCGGATTTGCGCGCTTCCGCTTCGCTCGTCCTCGCGGGCTTGGCCGCCGAGGGCGAGACGATTATTGATCGCGTCTATCACATAGATCGCGGCTATGAAAAGATTGAAGACAAGCTGCGCTCAGTCGGCGCGGAGATAGAACGTTTAAGAGATTCCATTACGACTCCGCTCAACGCGCCCGAACAGGCCGTGGCGGCGGAAATAGCTTAACGACAGTGATAAGTGATGAGTGATAAGTGATAAGAAAAAACATTTCTTTCGCTCGTTACTTATTACTTATTACTCATCACTTATCACTTATCACTACTTGAATATGTCTGAAAACAATTGCATCTTCTGTAAGATTATAGCGGGCGAGATTCCCGCGACGTTTGTTCATCAAGATGAACGCTGTGTGGCTTTTGATGACATCAACCCGCAGGCTCCGGTGCATGTACTGGTGATTCCGCGCGAGCATCTGGAATCGCTGGACGAGGCTTCGCAGCGTGATGAAGCTTTGCTCGGACACATGTTGCGAGTGGCCGCGCGCATCGCCAACGAGCGCGGGTTGTCAGAGAGCGGCTACCGGACGGTTATCAACACGGGCGCGGGCGCGGGTCAATCCGTCTTTCACCTGCACGCGCATGTCATCGGAGGGCGCGCGCTCGCTTGGCCGCCCGGATGAAAGCAAAGGATGAAGGATGAAGGCGGAAGGATGAAGGATGAAAGCGATGCTATTTGAGATGAGCGGTTTAGGGCTTAAATAGCATGCCTGTCATCATTCGCTCCTCCGCCCTCATCCGTGCTTTTCTATGAAGCTGGTATTTCGGATGAGAGCAATCTTTGTCGCGCTGGCCTTGGTGTGTCTCGCGCTCGCGTCGGCGGGTTGCGCGCGGTGGCGCGGCCAGACTTCAAATTCAAACGCGTTGCCGGACGGCTCTACCAGCGCGGCGGCGAACGCACAGGTATCCGTGCCGGAACAGGCGGACGCGGGAGGATATTTTAATCAGGGCAACGAATTTTTAAAGAACAATCAGGACAAAGAGGCCGCCGAATCTTTCCGGCGCGCGGTCGAGAAGGACAAGGATTACGCCGAAGCATATCTCAAGCTCGGTCTCGCTTACGACGCATTGAATCGTGATGAGGATGCGGACAAGGCTTACACAGCCGCCGCCGAAGCTTATGAGAAAAAGGTGCGCGAGGATTCCAAAAACTTTCAGGCTCACTTCGAGATGGGACAGGCTTATTATCGTCTCGGCAACTACAACGATGCCGCCAAGGCTTTCAAACAGGCAACCAAGCTAGAGCCTGAAAACGGCGACGCGCAGTTTGAGCTGGGCATGGCCTACAGCAAAGAGGCGCGTTACGATCAGGCCGTCCCCGTGCTCAAAAAAGCCGTCGAGCTTGACCCCGACAACTACCGCGCCGTCGAAGCTTTAGAGAAAGCCGAAGACGGCAAAAAACGTCTCGCGCAAATGGTCAAGCATCAGGAAGCCGCGCTCAAGAAACAACAGGAAGCCGAGAAGAAAAAAGCCGAAGAAGAGAAAGCCAACGCCAACGCCAGCCCAGCTCCCAAATCTAGCCCTTGATTCAGAAAGCTGTGGAACTTTGTGAAAAGCAAAACCTCACGGATCTTTAGCCTCGTCATTTTCGCCGCGATATATTTTCAGAGTCTCATCGCGTTGGCTTCAACGCCGCAGATACAAAGTCTTACCGCTCAGGCTTCTGACTCCGACCTGACTCTCTTTGACTACGCCCTCAAGGAAGCCAATCAGATAAAAGTTGATTCGAGCAGACAGCAGAAGCTTGCCTACATCGCTGCGAAATATGCCGAAGTGCAGCAATTCGAGCGCGCGATTGCTCTTGCCGAAAACCTCTCGGAGGAATGGAGTCAGTCCGAGGCGCTGTCGAAAATCGCTGTGCTCTCGTGGAAAGCCGGGCAAACTCAAAAATCACAACTGCTGCTTGAAAGATTAAAGGCTCTAG
>JACMLC010000508.1 GCA_014379795.1 Pyrinomonadaceae bacterium | reverse complement strand
AGAGCTTGCTTTCATCCCTGCTGCTTTTTTCTGATGCTCGCTTGTTGGATGGCGGCGTGCACGGACTGCGCTACGCCGCTTCGACATACTCGACATGGCTAACCGGCTCGGGAATCGGCAAGCCGTCTTCACGCATCCCGCGCAGGTGCAGCGCAACGGCTTCACTCATTCTCTGCTTCACCTCTTCGACAGTCTTGCCGGTAGCGATGCAGCCCGGCAGGTCGGGCAAGTAAGCTGAGTAATTTCTTTCGCCTTCTTCGATAATCATCACATAACGCATGGCTTTCACTTGCTCCTTACTTCGTCAATCCTGCTTGCACCAACATGCTCTTTAAGGTCTTCGGATGTACGTCGTCACTCGGATGCCCGGAGACCGTGACGCGCCCGGGCTTGGTGGGATGCTTGAACTGACGATGACTGCCTTCGGTCGTGACCAAGTACCAACCATCATCCTTTATCAGTTTGAGAACTTCACGTACCTTCATACTTGACGCACATCATAGGCGAATCCCAAGATGAGCGGAAGCACTTCAACTATTTTTTCTTCTCCATCGGCATCCCTGCGTTTTTCCAAGAGTCTGTGCCACCCAAAAGGGCTGCCACGTTGGTGAATCCTTTGGCTTTGAGTTTGAGCGCCAGACCGGCGCTTGAGTTTTCAGCCGGTCAAGAACAGTAGGCGACGATCATTTTATCGCGCGGCAATTCGCCCGAGCGCTTCTCGACCTCCGCCTCCGTCATATGGATAGCTCCTTTGGCGTGCTCCAGCGCATAAGCTTCGGGGGGGCGCGTGTCAACGAGGACGACATTGCCTTTGTCCACCTCGGCTTTTAATTCTGTGATGGTGATGCGCCGCACGCCGTCGGGCTGTCCCTTCTGTGGCGCGTTGCTGTTGTCAGCCGTCGTCACGCTCGGCTTTTTAGGCACAAAGTCATTCGAGTTGCATGCCGCGAGCAAGGCTATTGCCAGCACGAGAGTTGCCGCACAGGAAACGATAAACCGCATTTCGCTCTTCCTCCAAGTAATGTTCATCCGCTTCATCTAAAGCCTTTCTACCATGATTTCCGGCGGCATCACAAACAGAGGCGGCGCGAAAGCGCGGTAAAAAATCTTTCCGAAAAAACAAAGGTGTGCTATAGACGCTCTCAAATATTTCGTAGCCCGAAGCAGTCCGAGAAGCGTGCACGAGGGAGCACAGGTTGAACAGGTCAGACCTCAAATTTCCTGTCAGGAGACGTACACCCATGAACCGGCTGAAAATCTTTGGCGTGTTGTTTATCCCGGCGGCCTTGCTGCTCGCAGGCAGTTGCCTGCCGAAACCGCATACGGACGGGGGCGGCGTCAGTCTCACTGTCTCCGGCTTCTCGATTATGAAAGAGACGCTGGAAAAATCCGTCTATCCGGGCTTTGCCGCCAAATGGAAAAAGGAACACGGGCAGGATGTGAACTTTACCTCCTCGTTCGCGGGGTCTGAGACGATCACCAACCAGATTCTTCAGGGGCTTGAGGCGGACATCGCTATCCTGTCCATCGAGCGTGATGTCGAACGCCTGTCGGCGGGCGGCGCGGTCACGGCCAACTGGCGACTGTTGCCGCATCAGAGCATCGTCAATAAAACGCCTTTCGTCATCCTCGTCCGCAAAGGCAATCCGAAGGGCATCAAGGATTTTCCAGACCTCGCAAAGCCCGGCGTCAAGGTGATTCATCCAGACCCTGTCAGCTCCGGCGGCGCGCAGTGGTCAATCCTCGCCATCTACGGCTCGGAACTGAAAAAGAGCGAGAAAGAGACAGGCGGTTACGATCAGGCTCGCGCCCTGAAAAGCCTGCAAGCCATCTGGCGCAATGTGATCGCCACGCCGGGTTCCGCACGCGAGGCGCGGACGCAGTTTGAGAGGGGCTTTGGCGACGCCCTCATCACCTACGAGCTGGAAGGCTTGTTAATGAAAGAAGCGGGCGCGGAAGTCGAGGTCGTCGTCCCGCAATCAACCATCTTCAGCGAGCATCCGGCGGTCATCATTGACCGCAACGTAACAGCGCAGGAACGCCCCGTCGTCGAAGCTTTTCTGCAATACCTGTGGTCTGATGAAGCGCAGCGCGCCTTTGTCAAATATCATTTTCGCTCGGTCACGGACGAAAAGCTGAACGAGGATAAAAAAGAGTTCGCGCGCATCGAGATACCTTTTACAGTTGAGCTGTTCGGCGGCTGGACGCGCGCCTATCCTGAGATCATCGAAAAAGTCTGGCGAGAACAAGTGCAGAGAAAGCAGTGATGAGATAAATGGTCTTTGTACTTTGGTCTTTGGTCTTTGTATTTTTGTACTTTGTATTTAGTGCTTTGTTCTTTGCACACAATTCAACCTTAAGTTGATGACTCAAGCTTGAGTGCCACAGGCAAAGACCAAAGCACAAAGAACGAAGAACAAAAACCTAAGACCAAAGACCAAAATAAAGATATGAGTACGACTCTCCCTTCAATGCGACATGTGCGCGGTTTTGATGTCGTGCGGCCTTTGAGCGTCGCGGCGATGATCGGCATCATGTTGCCGCTCGTGCTGTTGCCGTTGTATGCAATCTTCTGGTTCGGGATGAGCAAGGGCTTGGGCAGCTTTTGGGCTGCGCTGACCGCGCCGGAAGCCGTCTTTGCTTTGAAGCTTTCGATGGTGACGAGCTTCTGGGCGACGGTCTTTAACGTGCTCTTCGGGCTTTTCGCTTCTTACGTGCTTTCGCGTTACAACTTCTGGGGACGCAATGCGCTGATCGTGACCATTTCGCTGCCGACGGCGATTCCGACAGCGGTCGCGGGGTTCTCGCTGCTGTTGCTCTGGGGGCCTTACGGGATGCTGGGCAAGTGGGTTGACCCGCGTGGCGAATGGCTGATGTTCACGGCGTGGGCAATCATTCTGGCTAATATCTTCGTGACTTTCCCGCTCGCGTTCGGCGTGATTAAGCCTGTCTTTGACACGATGAGCCGCTCGCTCGAAGAAGCTTCGGCGACCATCGGCGCGACGCGGTGGCAGACTTTCTGGCACGTCACGCTGCCGAGCCTTCGCGGCGCGATTGTGACGGGCGCGCTCCTGACCTTTGCCCGCGCCGTCGGCGAGTTCGGCTCGACCATTCTCGTCTCCGGCAATCTGGCGAACCGCACACAGACCGCGCCGCTTTACATCTTCGCCAAATTTAACGAGGGGCAGGTCGAAGCAGCCAACGCCGTCGCCATCGTCCTCGCGCTCTTTTCTTTCGCCATCTTCAGCGTCCTGTTCTTCGCACGCGATTGGCTTGATACGGAGTGAAAGGCAGTGATGAGTGATGAGTAATGAGTGATGAGAGACATGCTATTGCTTTTACTCATCACTCATTACTCATTACTCATTACTCATTACTCATCACTCATCACTTGGAAAATATGCAACCGGAAGAGATCACAAACACCTTTGGGGGCGAGAGCGAGGCAGAGAGTGTGGCCGCGCCTGAAGGCCAGAGTGCGCCGCCGGAAATCGCCGCGAGCGTGCGCAGTATAAGCAAGAGCTTTAAAGGCACTGTGGTCTTGGAAGACATTAATTTCGATGTCGCGGTGGGCGAATCCTTAGTCCTGCTCGGCGCTTCCGGGAGCGGGAAGACGACCATCCTGCGCATCATCGCCGGGCTGGAAGAGCCGAATACGGGGCGCGTTATCCTGCACGGCAAAGACGTGACGGAGCTTCCGGCACGCGAGCGCGGCGTCGGCGTTATCTTTCAGGCTTACGCTCTGTTCCCGCGCATGAAGGTCGAGCAGAACATAGGCTACGGCCTGCGCATAAGAAAGCGCCCGCGCAAGGAGATTAAGGAAACCGTAGACGGTTTAATCAAGCTGGTACGTCTTGAAGAGCATCGCGACAAATATCCTTCGCAGCTTTCGGGCGGCCAACAGCAGCGAGTCGCCATCGCGCGCACGCTCGCCTACAAGCCGCAGGTGCTACTTTTTGATGAGCCGTTCGGCGCGCTCGACGCGCAGATGCGCGTTCGTCTCAGGCGTGAGATTCATCAGCTTCTTAAGCAGGTCAATCTGCCCGCTATCTTTATCACACACGATCAGGAAGAAGCTTTGGAACTGGGCGACCACATCGCCGTACTCAATGCCGGACGCCTCGAGCAGATCGGCACGCCCGACGACATTTATAACCGGCCTGAGACCGAGTACGTCGCAACATTTTTGGGTGCTGCTAATCTGTTGCTCGGCGT
>JACMLC010000507.1 GCA_014379795.1 Pyrinomonadaceae bacterium | reverse complement strand
TAGCGTCACCAGCCCCACCAGCGTGATATTTTATTATTGCTGCCGCAACCTCTGCAAAATTTGGACGGCGTTTGTGTTTGAAGTATCCATCGCCACTGATTTCTCATAATTCTTAATTGCCAGTTCCTTGTTTCCGGCGTTCATGTAAGCTTCGCCGAGACTGTCGTAAGTGTTGGCGGACTGCGGGAACGCTTCGACGTTCATTTTAAAAACTTCAATCGCCTGCTCCAAACGCCGCATCTCCATCAGGCGATAGCCGAGCGTGTTGACTGCCCCTTCCGGGTTCAGATAGGCGTTGGCCGGATCGTTCTTGTATTCCCAAAAACGTTTTTTCGCCAGTTCCAGATTGTTCGCCGTCAAAGCTTCGAGCATCGCTTCGGCCAGCTCTTTCTTCGGCGTGTAAGCCATGATGGCTTTCAGCGCGGGGTCTGTGCCCGTGCGATATTCTTCGGAGGTCATCTCGGCTGCGATGTGTGGGCCAGTCCATTTGCGACGGTCGCGCGGGTCCATGTTCTGCCACCAGAGCGTCGAAGCGCGTATGACAAGGCCGCTATTGGGCAGCTCGATGCGCGCAGGGTCTCCGTAAAAGTTGACGTTCTCGCCCGTCGGCTCTCCGACAAAGAGCGTGTTGGTGTACTTGTCCAGCTCGTTAATCAGATTCTGCGCGGCGGAGAAGGTGCGTCGCCCGATGATGGTAAAGAGCTTTCCGCGCTCGTCAACTTTTGATTTGATGAGACCGACGAGGAGCGGGCGGTTCAGATAATTGTTCCCTCCCCCGTTGTGGCGCATGTCGAGGATAAAGCGGTCAACCGGATTGCTGTCAACAAACGCAAAGAGGCGTTTGGCAAAGTCTGCGATGCTCTCGTCCGGCTTGTTCTGCACGCCGTTGTACTGCACATAAATTGTCTTTGACTCAGGCAGATACTCGAACCAGTACAAATTTTCAGGGTCTTTTAGATAGAGCGGCGTAGAGGCTTTCGCCCCGTCGCGCGCGTCAACCCAGCCGGACGGCTTCATAAAGTTTGTGCCGTGGCCGACAGGCGTGGGTCTGGAAATCGGCTTCAGTTCAAGCGTGAACTGCTTGCCGCCTTTCTCAAAGACAAACGGCGCGCTTTCCATCTCTTTGATGATGCCGAAAGTGTGCAAGGCTTCGGGCATCACGGCCACCATCGGCGCAAAAGCTTTGATGCCCATCTCGTTATCATGAAAGACCAGCTCGCCTGCGGCGCGCAGCGCAGCTTCGGCGGTGGCGTTTCCGATCTTAATCACGCGCCCGCCCACAGCGTCTGCATATTTCGGGTCGGCGGATTGCACGAAGAGGCCGTCCTTGTAGTGATAGAGCGTCAACGGGTACGAGCGAAAATTGATTTTCGGGTCAAAGGGAATGCCCTGAATGCCCGTGTGGCCGTCGCCCACCATCGCGACGATGCGCGCTAACTCGACGATGACCTGATGCCTTGCGAGCGTCGGGATGCGTTCATCCAAACGCTTGACGGCCATTTCAAACTGCTCGCGCGTCATCGTGTGAAAAAGATTCTTGTGGCGGCGCGGCATCTCTTCCGCCAGATAGCGCAAGTCCTGACGCCACTTCTCGACCTCCGCCGGACTCAGCGCGGCGACTGCGTGATTATTGCTCTGCGCCAC
>JACMLC010000004.1 GCA_014379795.1 Pyrinomonadaceae bacterium | reverse complement strand
TTCTCATCACAGAACTGCCAGACAGCATCATAAAGAGAAGTTTTATCGCCGGGTTTCTTAATGCCCTCAACGGCGCGGTCCAGATCATCGAGCTTGTCTGTAAAATCCTGTCGCAGCTTAATCTCGTGATCGAAGGTGACGAAAGCGACTTTGTCTTTGCGCAGGCGCGTCACGGTGTAGATAAAATTCTTGGCGGAATCTTTCGCGAACTTGAGCTTGCCCGCAGTCGAAGGCGACGTGTCCATCAGCACGCCGACATAAACGGGCAAACTATCTTTATCATCGCGGAAGCTGACAATCTGTTGTGGTTGCTTGTCTTCAAGGATAATAAAATCATCTTTGGTGAGACCCGTCACCGGCTGCTTCTTTTTATCAAGCACGCTGATGGGAAGCCGCACTTCGCGAATAAAGATTTGCCCCTCGTCCTGCACGGCTGTCGCCGGAGTCGGGCTGGGTTTCGGTTGCGCTTGATTGTTTTGCTGTCCCGGCGCAGGCGCATGCCACGCCAGCGCGCACAGGCCAAGCGTCAGGATGAAAAGAAAATTACGAAAAGTTGTTCTCATATAGGAAATAGAAACTACAGCTTGTCATTTATACAGAAAGCGTCCGGGACACGCGTTTGGATGCGCCGCTTGCGAAACCCCGTTGCTTTCCGGCGGCAAATGCCCGAAGCGGGATAGTATAGCAACCACTTGCCGCGAACACATAACAGCATCTACAGGCAGGACTAAGGCAAGATATTCAGCAGCTCCTCTAACTCTGCGGGAAGCGGAGCCTTAAAGCGCAACTCTGCGCCCGTGCGCGGGTGATGAAAGCCAAGCTGTTCGGCATGTAGAAACAGGCGGTTGAGCCGCGTGAGCCTTGCGCGAATGCGCGGGTCCGTCACGGCCTTGTCGCGTCCCGTGCCATACACTTCGTCGCCGACGACCGGGCGCTTGAGCCAACTGAGATGCACCCTGATTTGATGCGTCCGCCCGGTTTTAATCTCCACGTCGAGCAGCGTGAAGCGTTCGCGTCGCCCTCGCACGCGATAAATTGAGAGAGCCGGACGCCCGCCGCGCACAACCGCCATCCGCGTGCGATTGCGCGGGTCGCGTGCAATTGGCTGCTCGATGATTCCTTTGTCATCCGCGACGCGGCCATGCACGAGCGCGACGTAAGACTTAAAAACCTCTCGCGCGCGAAATTGGTCTGCAAGATTTTCATGCGCGGCTTCTGTTTTAGCGACGACGATGAGGCCGGACGTGTCTTTGTCGAGGCGATGCACGATGCCCGGACGAAACGCGCCCGCGTGTTGAGAGAGATGCTGGAAATGATAGACCAGCGCGTTTGCCAGCGTGCCCGAAGCTATCCCTGCGCCGGGATGCACGACCAAGCCTGCCGGTTTGTTGACGACGACCAGCTCTTCGTCCTCGTACACAACTTCGATGGGAATATCTTCAGGCTCGAACCTCGCGGCGGGCGGCTGTGCCAGCTCGACATCAATCACATCAACCGCGCGCAGCTTGTATGAAGACTTGACCGTGCGCCCGTTAATCAGCACATCGCCGTCTTCGATCAGCCGCTGAATCCGCGCACGGCTCCAATCCTCAATCTGCGCCGCGAGATAGGCGTCGAGCCGCGCCCCGGCATCCGTTTCTTCGACGCGGAAGACGAGCGTTTCCTGTTCCGGCAATTCAATATCTGTTTTAGGAAGCACTGGCTGGCACCGGAGAGTTTTTCTCAGACTCCTGCGCGTCTGCCGCGCGTCGCCTGCGGATGAGGTAGAGAACCAGCGCGCCTGCGAACATCAGGATGCTGATCATCTGCGAGCTGGAAAGACCCGTGCGCGTGGTCAGACCCATGATGTCTCCGCGCGGATCGTCGCGGTAAAATTCGATGATAAAACGCGCCACCGCATAGAGCATGGCGTAAACCAGGATGACCTGCCCGCTAAAACGCTTGCGCTTGTGCAGCCAGAGCAGGAACAGAAAAATCAGCAGCGTGATGCCCGCCTCATAAAGCTGTGTCGGGTGCAGATGCACGCCCAGCGGCACGCCTGTAATCTGGTTTCCGGCTTCCGTAAACTGAACGCCGCACCAGGCGTCCGTAGGCTTGCCCCAGCAGCATCCTGCGGAAAAACATCCGAGCCGACCGATGGTTTGCCCCAGCGGAATGGCGCACGCCCCCGCATCCGCGACACGCCACCACGACAGCTTGTAACGGCGCACGCCTATGTAACCCGTCACCAGCGCGCCAATCAGCCCGCCATAAAAGACTCCGCCCGAACGCAGGAAATCGAGCGAGATTAAACGCAGCGGATTATCTCTATACTCTGGCTCAACCAGCAGGAGCAGGAGCTTCGACCCGACAATCGCACCCAAGATTATCCACAAGCCCAGATCATAAAGCCGCTCGCGCGGCAAACCATCGCGCCCCCCGACCCGTGCGAACACAAAGATACTCAGCAGCAGCGCGAGCGCCAGCAGCACACCGTAAGTGTTAATCGGAAAATTGCCGATGCGAAAAAGCTCTGGAAACATAATTCAGATTATAGAAGGATAGAGGATGAAAGCGATGCTATTAAAGATGAACGGCTCAGCTTTAAATAGCATGCCTTTCATCCTCTATCCTTCATCCTTCATCCTTCGATTGTCACCTTCTCCATCCTGACTTCGGATGTCGGCTTGTCGTTGCGGTCTCTGTCGGTCGTGGCGATGGCGTCAACCACGTCTTGCCCTTCGGTGACGCGGCCAAACTTGGAGTAGCTGGGCGGCAAGGGATAGTCTACGTGCATGATAAAGAACTGCGAGCCGTTGGTGTTCGGCCCCGCGTTCGCCATCGCCACAGTGCCAGCCGTGTATGGCCCCTGATAAAGCGCGGACGAAGCGTTGATCTCATCATCAAAGCGTCCACCCCCTGCCGATTCACCGCCGCGCCCGGTGCCCGTCGGGTCGCCGCCCTGAATCATAAAGCCCTTGATGACGCGATGAAAGATAACTCCGTCGTAGTAACCCTTTTCGGCCAGCTTGATAAAATTCTCAGTCGTCTTCGGAGCTTCGTCCTCAAGCAGCTCGAAACGAATCGTGCCTTTGTTAGTCTGAATCACTGCGGTGCGGTTTGCCATTTGTCTTCTCCTCTGTAGTTAAAATAAATTTTTCAATCGCGACGGCCACGCCGTCTTCATCATTCGTCGCCGTGACGTGCAAATTGACGAGGTCGCGTAAAGTTGAATCGGCATTGCCCATCAAAACACCCGTGCCCGCGTATTGAAGCATCTCAAGATCGTTGTAGTTGTCGCCCATCGCCATCACCTCTTCGGGTGTCAGGCCGTATTCGCGCGCGGCTGCGGCCACGCCCACGCCTTTCGAGGCTTCAGGGTGCAGCACGTCGAGCAAGGTAAAATCCTGTCGCGGATATTCCGTGCTGAGAATTTTTATCTCGTCTCCAATCTCAGCGGCGAGGCGTTCGCGCAAGTCCCGCATCGTCGCGCAAGAGCCGGAGAACAAGATGTGAATGGGCGCGTGATCCAAATAATCTTCGAGCGAAGGCACGCGGCGCACAGAGTCTTCGGCTTCGTCGCCGTGTATGCGGCGCGACCACGCGAGGTACTTGGCGAACGCGTGATTGCCCTCGCTCACGTGATCGTAAACCAGAAGCCCTTTGCCGTGCGGGTCGTCGCTAATCAGCACGTCCTGCTGTTCCGCGCGCCCGACGCGCAGGGTTTCGCGCGCGGCTTCCAGCGGCAGCAGCATCGCGTTGACCGTCTCCAGCGTCCGCGCGTGCTTCGTGAGCGCGCCGTTATGCGAGATGACAGGCACATCCAAACCCATATCCAGCGCGAGCGGTCTGGCATCACGAAACCTGCGTCCCGTCACGACCGCGACGCGCACGCCACGCTCGCGCACTTCGGCAATCGCGCGCCGGTTGCGCTCGGATAATTCACCACGCGAATTGAGCAGCGTTCCGTCAAGGTCGAGGGCAAGCAGGCGTATCGGCATAAGAGCAGTGACAAGTGATAAATGACGAGTGATAAGTTTAAAGACAAAGCTATTCTAACTTGTCACCTGTCACCTGTCACTTGTCACCGGGGGTTATTGTGTTTCACATCAAAGCGGCCTTTGAAGAAAAACTTGAAATCAAAACCACGATTGAGCGCGCGCGCGCGTTCTTCGCGGACATGGGTAATTTTGTGAACCTGATGCCGGGGGTGGAGAGCATTCGCGAAGAAGCCGGGGGCGTCGCTCGCTGGCTGATCCGCGCGGAAGTGCCGATGATCGGCT
>JACMLC010000506.1 GCA_014379795.1 Pyrinomonadaceae bacterium | reverse complement strand
TAAGGCGTACGCGGATTTCCACCCGGATTGAATGGAGGCGTGGTAAACACTGGCGCACGTCTGTTTGTGTTTGAATTACTGTTGCTGCGATTGCTGTTTGTGTTGCGGTCAGAGTTCGCATTCGGGCTGCGATTGGCATTGGCGTTCCGATTATTTGCGTTCCGGTCATTCGTATTGCGGTTATTCGCGTTCCGCACATTAGAGTTGCGATTGTTTGTGTTGCGATTCGAGTTGCCGTTATTAGCGTTGTTGCTGTTATTGCTGTTGTTCGTATTCTTGTTGCGCGGCTTCTTATTAGTATTTTCTTTATTCGCGTTCTCGTTATCGTTCTTCGACGCTGAAGATTCAGTGTTTTTGTTCGCGTCCTCAGTCCCGAAATTATTTTCGGCTTCGCTTGAGACAGGGCTTTCGCCTTCTTTGGCGGTTGAGCGGCTGACGACGACCGCGACCGTCTGGCCGACTTTGATAACTGCTCCGGCTTGCGGCTCCTGGCCTAAAATCGTGTTGGGCTTAGCATCCGGGCTGAAACGCGTCGCCCTGCGACGCATGTTCAGGCCGTCTTTATCCAGCGCGGCCTCGCCCTCCATCACATCTTTTCCGACAATGTCAGGGACTTTCACTTCCGGGCTGCGCAGGCTGAGATAGACCGTCCCGACCAGCCCTATGAAAAAAGCAAAGACGATAGCGATGATGATACCCAGCCTGCCCATCGCCGAAAAAGCACGTCCTGCTATGCTCAAAGTTGATTGCACCTCTCCCGGAAAGCCGGTCGTAAAATCAAGTTGCGAAGTCTAACATTCGCCCCTGCGAGCCGCAAGTTTCAAAACAGAAGGGGGAACAGGGACGTTAGACAGAAGGGGGAATAGGCGAATAGGGAAAAGGGGGAATAGGAAGCACGCGGGCAGTTCTTGTCTTCCACTTTTCCCTATTTCCCTATTCCCCCTTTTACCCTTTTAATTTTAAGTTTGACGCTCAAAGACGGCGATGAAAAAACCGTCCGCTCCGTCCCTGTGCGGCCAAGTTCGCGCTGTAGAACCGTCGGCGCGTCGCAAAACTTCCGGCACGCCTGCATTAACCTGTTTGAAGCTCGTGTGATCTTTCAGAAAGCTTGCGATAACTTCTTCGTTCTCTTCCGGCTCGACGGAGCAAGTTGAATAAACGAGCCTGCCACCGCCGCGCACCGCGTCGGCAGCGTTGGCGAGAATGCGTCGCTGCCGCTGCGCCAATTCCGCAATATCAAGTTCTGAGATGCGCCAGCGGATTTCAGGGTTGCGCCTGAGCGTACCCGTCCCGGTGCATGGAGCATCCACCAGCACACAGTCAAATGATTGAGCCGTAAAGGGTAAAGTCGCCGTCGCATCATGCGCCAGAGCATCAATTCGCTCTTCGCCCGTTCGCTTTGCCGTCTCAAGCACGGTTCGCAAACGATGCTCGTAAAGATCGCACGCGACGACCCGCGCGGTTGCTGGAGCGCGTGCAGCAATGTGCGTCGTCTTGCTACCGGGCGCGGCACAGACATCCAAGATGCGCTCGCCTTGCCTTGCATCAACAACATGCGCGACCAGTTGCGAAGCTTCGTCCTGCAAGTAAATCAAACCTTCACTAACCAACTTCCGCACTGTCGCGCCTGCGCCCACGACGCGCCACGCATCCGGCGCGATTTCTGAAGGCGTGATGACTGCTTCGCCCTCTCGCAGCTCATCTAATATAGCGCCGCTCTCAAACGCTTTCGCCGTCAGGCGAAAGGCCACCGGCGGGGCTTCATTATTGGAGCGCGCGAATTTTTCCGTCTCCTCGCTTCCGAATGCTTTAGTCCAACGCTCCAACAACCAAGCCGGATGCGAGGTCTCAATCGCCAACCGCTGAAGCGCATCATCAATCTTCGCTGTCGGATTGTAATCAATTTCGCGCACGGCGCGGCGCAGCACTGCGTTGATGAAACCTGCGGCAGAGTGCAGGCGCGCTAAATAAGCTAGGTTGACGGATTCGTTGACGCTGGCCGAGACGGGGATGCGTGTGAGAAAGCGCAGTTGGTACAGACCTATGCGCAGAGCGCGCCTGACGGGGCGGTCAATCTTCTCTGCGCCGCGCCCTGCATAATGCTCTATCAAAGCATCCAGCCAGAGCTGCCATCTGAGCGTGCCCAGCACAATCTCATAACAGAGCGCACGATCCTCGCCGCGCATCTCTTCATCAATCGCCGCCAGCAGGACAGTTGCGAAAGCATCTTCTTCTTCGACGCGCCGCAGAATTTCAAAAGCCGCGCGCCGCGCGGGAGAAACATTGCGCGAGCTGTTATCGAGCTTTGGCGGGCGGCGCGCAGATTTGGCACGTCCGCTCATCCGAACCTCTCCCCGGCAGAGAGACGCGTGCCGTTCAGGTAATCACGAACGCTCATCCGCCGCTTGCCCTCCGGCTGAACTTCCAACAGACGCAAAGCTGTCAGGTCGCCGCACGCGACAATTAACTCGTCTCCATTCGCGCTGACAACCTCGCCTTCTTTGCCAGCACGCTCCAAAACCTTTTCTGCACGCGCACGCCAGACGACCAGACGGCTCTCGCGGTGTTTGGTGAAAGCATTAGGCCACGGCTGAAAGCCGCGCACGCGCCGCTCAATCTGAAAAGCATCGAGCGCCCATTCGATCAATCCGTCTTCCCTTCGCAGCATCGGCGCAAACGTCGCCTTCTCTTCGCTCTGCTCAAGCTCTTCAATTTCATCAAGCCTCGCAAGCGTCTCGCTCAACAACTCCGCGCCATCCGCAGCAAGACGCGACATCAATTCTGTCGCAGTCTCTTCAACGCCAATCTTCGTCGCGCGTTGCTGTAGAATCGCCCCTGTGTCCAAGCCCTCGTTCATCCGCATCGTCGTCACGCCGGTTTCATCTTCACCGCGCACGATAGCCCAGTTGACCGGCGCGGCTCCCCTGTACAGCGGCAGCAGCGAGAAATGCACATTGATGCAGCCACGTCGCGGCGCGCTCAGAAAAGCGGCAGGCAGAATGCGCCCGTAAGCGACGACCACAGCCACATCCGCATCATCCGATGCAAATAAGTTTAAAGCTTCTTCATTCCTGATTTTTGCGGGTTGATGAACTTTCAAACCGGACGACAGAGCGAACTCCTTGACAGGCGATTGAGCAAGCCTGTTGCCGCGCCCCGCTGGACGATCCGGCTGTGTCCAGACAGAGACGACTTCGTGCCCGTCTTCGAGGCATCGCCGCAAAGTCGGCACGGCAGCTTCGGGTGTTCCCATGAAGGTAATTCTCATAGAAGAAAAATCTACAAAGAAAGGGTGAAGGGGATAGGGTGTAGGGTGTAGTTCAAGAAAGTTGTTTTTGCTACACCCTATCCCCTACACCCTACACCCTTTTTCTACACCCTATCCCCTACACCCTCATTGAAGGCTAAATCGCTGCGCGCTTCTCAGCCATCGTGTCGGTCGTCGCTCCGACTTTTTCCGACCACAGCTTGGCCTGCATAAAAAGTCCTAGATAATCTCTGCCGCCCGCTTTGGAATCCGTGCCGGACATATTAAAGCCGCCGAACGGGTGTACGCCGACCAGCGCGCCCGTGCATTTGCGATTCAGATAGAGATTGCCGACATGAAACTCGCGCCGCGCACGCTCAAGCTTCGCCGGGTCTGAAGAGTAAAGCGCGCCCGTCAATCCATATTCGGTATCATTGACGATTCGCAGAGCATCATCAAAATCCTGCGAGCGGATGACGGCCAGCACAGGCCCGAATATTTCTTCCTGTTCGATGGTATCACCCGGCTTCACGTCCGCAATGACGGTCGGCTCTATAAAATACCCTTGCTCGCCGTCAGAGCCTCCGCCCGCGAGCAGACGCCCGCCATCGGCCTGACCTTTCTCGATATATTCGTTGATGGTCTTGAAGGCTTTCTGGTTGATGACGGCAGACATATTTGTCTGTGGGTCTGTGGGGTCACCGACTTTTATCTTCTCGGTTCGCTCGACAATCATTCCGAGCATCCTGTCATACACGTCCGTGTGTATGATGGCGCGCGAGCAGGCGGAGCATTTTTGTCCCTGAAAGCCAAAGGCCGCTTGCACGACTCCGGTCGCGGCGTCTTCAAGGTCAGCATCCGCCTCGACGATGATGGCATCCTTGCCGCCCATCTCTGCCACCACGCGCTTGAGCCAGATTTGACCTTCCGAGACTTTGGCCGCGCGCTCATTGATGCGCAGGCCAATCTCTTTCGAGCCGGTGAAAGCGATAAAGCGAGTCTTCGCATGATCCACGATCACGTCTCCGACTTCCGCGCCCGAGCCGGTCATAAAATTGACGACGCCCGCAGGCATCCCCGCTTCTTCCAATAATTCAAAGAACTTGTAAGCGATAGTCGGCGCATCCGAAGAAGGTTTGAGCACGACCGTGTTGCCAGTGACGGCAGCAGCCACAGTCATGCCAGCCATGATGGCGAGCGGGAAATTCCACGGCGGAATCACGACGCCGACGCCGAGCGGTATGTATTCGAGCCGGTTATCTTCGCCCTCGATCTTGGTCAACGGCTGGCCTTCGGCATAGCGCAGCATCTCGCGCGCGTAGAAATCGCAAAAATCAATCGCTTCGGCAGTGTCGCCGTCGGCTTCAGCCCAACTTTTACCGACCTCGTGAATCATCCAAGCGGACATCTCATGCTTGCGCTCGCGTAAAATAGCGGTGACACGAAAGAGCAAATCCGCGCGCTCCCCTGCGGGCGTGTTGCGCCACGTCTGGAAAGTCTCAAAAGCGGTTTCGACCGAACGTTGCGCCAATTCTTCTGTCGCTTTTTGAAAACGCCCGACCACTTGCGTCTTGTTCGCTGGGTTAAGGCTCTCAAACTTTTTGTCTGTCGTGATGCGCTCGCCGCCGATGACCAACGGATATTCCTGCCCTAGCTCGCCTCTCACCTTTTCAATGGCCGCGCGCATAGCCGCAGCGTTCTCTTCCTTGCTGAAATCCGTAAACGGCTCATTGCGAAATTCGTTCTGCATAGTCTGCTCCCTCAATAGAATTTTAGATTTGCGATTTTGGATTTGCGATTGGAAGCGGACTGAAGAATTAAAAGTTAATCCCGTGTCCTTATCCAATCGAAAATCGCAAATCTAAAATCGCAAATACTTTGATTGTTGAATGCTTTGAATCTTACCATAGTGCACGAAACGCGGTCATGCGCTTCAGGCATTGACCGCGTTTCCGGGTTGAAGAATTTGAGAGCGATGCTATTAGACCCACTCTCCGGCTTTCTGTAATTTTCTGATCTTGCGCTTGACCATCTCGCGCTTGAGCGTCGTCGTCTTATCAATAAAGACGATGCCGTCACAGTGATCCGTCTCGTGCAGCATGCAGCGCGCGGTCAGCTCCATTCCATCAACTTCAAATTGCTCGCCGTTGACATCATGTGCGCTGACGATGGCTCTCAAATCACGCCGGACGTTAAAGTAGATGCCGGGAAAAGAGAGACAGCCCTCTTCGTCCACCTGCTCGCCTTCGACGCGCAGGACTTCCGGGTTAATCAGGGCGATGCGGCGCGAAGGGTCTTGCCCGCCCGAGCAATCCATCACGAACAGACGCTTCGAGACGCCCACCTGCGGCGCAGCTAAGCCAACGCCGCGCGCCTCGTACATCGTCTCGAACATGTCGTTGACAAGCTGCTTCAGCTCGTCGTCAAACACGGTCACAGGGTCGCCGGGTGTCAACAGTACAGGCTCTGGATAATGAACTATTTTCAGAAGCGACATTCTCAAAATTCCTTCAGAATGAGCATGAAGCGCGGAAACGTTATTCCGCAACGACTTACAGCTTTTATTTTACGACAAACTGCGCGGGAAACGCCAGCGAGCGGACTTTGAAGCTATACGGCTTTCTCAAGTTGCCCTGCTGCATTGCTCATGAAATATTTTAGTAGATGTTGAAATTATATTCGATCTTGATGTATTGCGAGACGGCTCTTCCATCCTTCATCGCGGGCGTGAACTTGATCTGTTTGGCCGCTGCTATCGCTTTTTCCGTCAAGCCATAAGGCAGGCCGTTGACCGCCCTGATGTTTTCAACAGTACCCTTTGAAGATAACACCACCTGCAAGACGACCGTGCCTGTGACCTGATTTTGTCTGGCTTCCACAGTGTATTCCGGAGCTGGCTTGGACAAAAGTCGAGCCTTTTGATCAACTTCACTTGGCTTAAAGATTTTACTGTCGTCTACGGGCTTGACTCCTGCTTCGGACGAGGGAGCGGTATTGCCGTTAGCCACACTGACGTTGCCGGAGCCTATGCCGGTGTTGCCTTGATTTACGTTGGAGGCATCAACACTCTGCGGTATTGGAGCAGGCGGAGTCAATGGATTTGAATTTTCAGAATTCGTATTATTGCCATCCAGACTTTCTACCTTTTCGCTTCCCATGTTGTAACCGATGATAAAGACGATGCTAATTGCCGCTAACACAACCAGCCCGCCAATGAGCCACGGCAGGCGACTTGTCTTTAGCATCGCTGGCTCGGCTTGAAAATTATCCGGGCGAACTCTGTTTGAAAAAACGGGGCTTGGCATTGTTGAGTTCACAGGCCAAGACTCTTTAGCCCTCTGTGTTGGAGCCGGGTTCGTCGCCAGAGGCAGTATCTCAGTGGGGGGCGGATCGGTGCTGCGCGAAGATGGTAGTTGCTCGGTGGCTTGAGCATCATACGGGGCAGACAAAACCGCGCCATCAATTAAGCAAAAGCTGAGTGTTTCGTCAGAATAAGTGCGATCACATGAAGGACATCGTTTCATCGGATTGTTTGATGAGCCTTACGAAATGGTTATCGGCTCCGGTTGAATTTTAGTAACTGCGCAACTGTTCGCAATAGCCTTCAAAGTTGCGCTGCATCTCTTCCAAACTATCGCCGCCGAATTTTTCTCGCATCGCCTGCGCCAAGACGAGCGCGAGCATCGCCTCGCCGATGACTCCTGCTGCCGGAACGACCGTCACATCCGAACGCTCGAATGCAGCCTCGTCTTCCTGCTTTGTGTCTATGTCAACCGAGCGGAGCGCGCGGCGCAAGGTCGAGAGGGGTTTGAGAAACCCACGCACGCGCACCTCTTCGCCGTTAGTAATGCCGCCCTCCAAGCCCCCTGCGCGATTGGTCGGACGCGTAAATTTTTGTGAGCCTGCATCATAATCTATCTCGTCATGCACGCGAGAGCCGTGCAAGCCGCTCGCTTCCATGCCCGCGCCGATTGACACGGCTTTGACCGCAGGGATGGACATCAAAGCCTGCGCAACGCGCCCGTCGAGTTTTTCGTTCCACGATGTATGCGAGCCGAGACCGGCAACGACGCCGCGCGCGACTACTTCAAAAACTCCGCCGAGCGTGTCGCCAGCCTGTTTCGCTTCATCAATCAAAGCGACCATACGCGCCTGCGCTTCCGCATCAGCGCAACGAAGCGGAGCGTCGGCAGGGATTGCCGCGATAGCATCCCACTCAAGCTCAAGCGGCACGAGAGGCACGCCGCCAAGCTGTACGACGTGGCTCAGAATTTCGACTCCAAAGACCATGAGAAGCTGTTTCGCCAGCGCGCCGCAAGCCACACGCGCCGCAGTCTCGCGCGCAGAAGCTCTTTCCAACACATCACGCAAGTCACGCGCGCCGAATTTCAATCCGCCCGCGAGGTCTGCATGCCCCGGGCGCGGACGCTTGACGCGCCGGGATTTTTCGGCGGGCAAGTCGCGCGCTTCCGTAGACATCACCTCAGTCCAATTCGCCCAGTCCTTATTTTCAATCATCAACGCGACGGGCGAACCGAGCGTCTGGCCATGCCGCACGCCGCTCAAAATTTCCACGCGGTCATGCTCGATCTTCATCCGCCCGCCGCG
>JACMLC010000505.1 GCA_014379795.1 Pyrinomonadaceae bacterium | reverse complement strand
TTAGTCCCCATCTCGACCGTAATCGGGCGCTCCGTGTTTTCTCTCAAAGTGAGACACGGAATGCCGAGCGCGGTCGTCTCTTCCTGTATCCCGCCGCTGTCGGTCAAGACGAGGCGCGCCCCGCTGTAGAGACGCAAAAAATCCAAATAGCCGAGCGGCTCTATCAGGCGTAAGCCTGCGGCGCGATCAACTCTGTCAGCGAAGCCGAACTCTGCGATGCGCGCTCTGGTGCGAGGATGCACGGGAAAAATAACCGGCAGCTTCTGGCTGATTTGTTCGAGCGCGTCGAGAATCCGCGCGAACGTGGCGCGGTCGTCAACATTCGAGGGGCGATGCAGAGTCAGAGCAGCATAATCCTGATCAGTAATCTCCAACTCTTCGCGCACCGCAGAGCTTTCCGCGCGCTCAAGCTGCTTAAAGAGCGAATCAATCATCACGTTGCCGACAAAGCGTATGCGCTCATCAGGGATGCCTTCATTTCTCAAATTCTCGTCGGCGTCCTCAGAAGGCGTCAGCAAGAGGTCTGCGAGCTGGTCTGTCAGCAGGCGATTAATCTCTTCGGGCATCGTGCGGTCGCGGCTGCGCAAGCCGGCTTCGACGTGCGCCACGCGGATGCCGAGCTTTGAGCAGACCAGCGCGCACGCGAGCGTCGAATTGACATCGCCGACCACCAGTACCCAGTCGGGTTTTTCTTTAAGCACGACTGGCTCGAAGCTCTGCATCACGGCAGCGGTCTGCACCGCATGCGAGCCTGAGCCGACGCCCAAATAAACATCCGGCTCAGGCAGCCCTAGATCGCGAAAGAAAGCGTCCGACATCTGCGCGTCGTAATGTTGCCCCGTATGCAAGACGAGCGGCGCAAACTCTCCCGCGCGCCGCTTCATCTCTTCCACAATCGGCGCGACCTTCATAAAGTTCGGACGCGCGCCGACGACGTTGATAACCTTTAGCATAAACTCAGGACTCAGGACTCAGGACTCAGGACTCAGAATGGAGAACATTTGTTGTTTTCTTCTGAGTCCTGAGTCCTGAGTCCTGAGTTCTCACAATCTAATAATTCTCGCCTTGCTTGACCTGCGCAACTCTCCGCCGAGGGCGTTGCGCGTGTCCACGATGAGCTGTGAAAGCTCAGTTACGCGCCGGTAATCTATCTGGCTGTGGTCGGTGACGATGACGATGCAATCAGCCGCTTTCAATTCTTCATCCGTCAACTCGACCGACTGCAAGGCTTCGGCCTGCCCCATCGTGTGCGCGTCGTCAAAATTGACTTCGCCGACAAACGGGTCATGGTAACGCACGTCTGCTCCCTTCGCACGCAAGAGGTCAATGATCGAGAGCGCAGGACTCTCACGCACATCATGTATGTCTTTCTTGTAAGCGACGCCCAAGAGCAGCACGCGCGAGCCGTTCAGAGCCTTGCGCTCATCATTCAAACCATCAGACACCAGCCGCACCACATGCTCCGGCATACGCGAATTGACTTCCTCTGCCAATCCGATAAAGCGCGAGTCAAACCCGTGCTGCCGCGCCTTCCACGACAGATAATGCGGATCGAGCGGGATACAGTGACCACCTATTCCCGGACCCGGATAAAACGGCATGAAGCCAAAGGGCTTGGTGGCCGCCGCGCGAATTACTTCCCAGGTGTCTATGCCGAGCGTGTAGCACAGGCGCGCCATCTCGTTTGCCATTCCGATGTTGACGGCGCGAAAAGTGTTCTCAAGGAGCTTGGCGGCTTCGCCCACTCGTGCGGAGCTGACGGCGTGCACGTCTTTGACAATCTGCGAGTAGAGATGCGCGGCCACTTCTGTCGAATCTTCCGTGCA
>JACMLC010000504.1 GCA_014379795.1 Pyrinomonadaceae bacterium | reverse complement strand
CTGACGATACAAAATACCCCCGGCAGGACTCGAACCTGCGACCCTCTGCTTAGCTTCCAGCATCAGGCTTTCCCTGACCGCCCGTGCCGCGCTGGCGCAGGTTTGCTGGCTGGACTATCTCTTAGGCATTGCAGCCCCGACCCGTATAGTCTCTGAGGAGCCCGCGACTCAAAGCAGCAAGACGCGGTTTCCTGCGGATTACCCAATCCTGACGGCTTGTTACTCCATCTGAAGTACCGCAGGCTCTCAGGGCGTCCCCGCATACAGGATCGTCCACTCGACGCGTTCCACTCGCCTTCCGGCGAGGCCGTTCCGCGGCGAGGCTCCAACAAGGCAGATGCTCTATCCGGCTGAGCTACGGGAGCACATTTACTCAAAACGACTTGATGGTATCATGACGCCGTCCGTGCTCGTCAACCGGAGAGCGTGTGAAGGCGCGAGTCGTGAAAAGGCAAGATTCGGGGAAGTGTTTCTTTAAATTTTTATAGCGCCGGGGAAGAGCAAATAACGAGGAATTTGTATGAATAAACAGAGAAGTCTGGGGCGTTGGCTGGCGCTTCTGTCGGCGACAGTCGCGGCTCTGGCCCTCTGTTTTCTCATGCTCTGGCCGTTCCTCGACGTGCTGGCGTGGGCGGCCGTGTTAGTCATCCTCTTTTACCCCGTACATCGACGCCTCACTTTGCGCCTTAAAGACCGTCCCGGAACCAGCGCACTCATCTCCTGCCTGCTCGTTATCTTCGTCATTCTGTTGCCGCTCACTTTCATCACGCTCGCCCTCGTTAATGAATTGTCCGGCATTGCCGGCAAGGTGCAAGGGTTTATTTCGTCGCTCCTCGACCCGAACCTTCCCCTGTCCGGGCCTCTGCTGGAAAAGCTGGGGCAGTATGTCGATTTAGAGCAACTCCGTTCACACCAGTTCATTGAAGAGCGGCTGCGAAACATGAGCGGGACCATCGCGCGCCAGACGCTCGGTTTTGTCGGCGGTGCGCTTGGCATCGTCGTGCAGATAATCTTCGTCATCTTTACGATGTACTATCTGTTCCGTGACGGCGACAAAATCATCCGGGCCTTGCCGGATATTCTGCCGCTGGAAAGGGAACAGAGCGAAGAGATTATCGCGCGCACGACAGACGTGATCAGCGCGAGCGTCTACGGCGTGCTCATCATCTCGGCCATTCAGGGTGCCCTCGGCGGCGTTGGCTTCTTAATTGTCGGTCTGCCGTCGGCCTTGGTTTGGGGCGTGATTATGATCGTGCTCTCAATGATCCCGGTCGCCGGGGCCTTCGTCGTCTGGGTTCCGGCGGCCCTCTATCTGGCGGCGACCGGGCAATGGGGAAAGGCCCTCTTCCTCACCATCTGGGGGGCGCTTGTGATCGGCTCGGTCGATAATTTCTTGCGTCCGAAACTGGTCGGCGAGAAAACGAAGCTCCACGAGTTATTCATCTTCTTCTCAGTGCTCGGCGGCCTCCAAGTCTTCGGCGTGCTCGGCCTGATTCTCGGCCCGGTGGTGCTAGCGGTCGCCATCGCCCTGCTCGACGTTGTCCGCCAAGCCGATCGACCTCTATCAGCCCCACCCGTTCCGGAGACTCTTGCCGAGCAGACAGTGTTCAAAGAGGAACCGGCCGTCTAATTATAGTCACAAAAAAAGACCCGGCGGAACAAGTCCGACCGATGTGTCAGCAAATTTCGAATTGGTGAGTGGAGGACAGTTGAGTGATTGAAGATGAAAAGTCTCCTTGGCAAACTCTTTCATCCAGAGTGGTTTATGACAACCCTTGGATCAGCGTGAGGGAAGACGCCGTTATCCGGCCGGATGGAATACCGGGCATTTATGGCGTCGTGCATTATAAGAATACGGCGGTGGGAGTTTTGGCTGTCGAAGACGATTTCGTCTACCTCGTCGGTCAATACCGCTACCCGCTAGAGCAATATTCTTGGGAGATACCGGAAGGGGGATGTGCCGAAGACGAAGACTACCTTGAGGCGGCCAAACGTGAACTTGAAGAGGAAACCGGCTTATTGGCTCGGAAATGGACAAAGCTCGGCCAAGCGCATCTTTCTAACTCGGTCTCGGATGAACTGTCGGTATGGTTCTTAGCAACCAATCTGAGCCATGTCACGCAACGCCCGGAGGGAACCGAAAAACTAAGAATTCTTCGAGTCACAATCAGCGACGCCATGAGAATGGCTCTGGAAGGGCGGATTACCGACGCCATCAGTTTAATGGCGCTCTTCCAATACTTCATTGTCCAACAGCGATCCGCGAAGTAGCTGATGAAACTGCAAAGATAAAAAAAGGCCGCACGCCTCCGGGCGCGCAGCCTCTTTTGTGAACCAAAACTTAACTGCCGTCTAAATAAATTTAGGCGGCGTACCGGCTGTCAACTGCTTCCGCAAACACGCGACGACCGTTCAAGGCGTCATCAATAATTTCGCGGACAGCCGAAACATCAGGGTTAACGTCCATGCGATCGCAAGCGCGCAAGTGACGCATAATTCCTTCGGCCGCGATATCCAGCGCCGAACCATTCAATTTCTCATACCGCCGAGCTTGGATGTGGTCAATTACTTTGAGCCGCTCTTCCAGCGGCAGCCTCGTATTGAAATTCACTTTACTCACTGCTCCTTCTTTCAATGAGCCTGAAAACAGGCAAAGTTTTGACGGACACACTTACCTTTAGATGCCTCGAAGTACCTTGAGGAGGTATCCTGTATTGCTGAGTCTAAAATTTGTACAGACGAAAACCTCCCAAAAAAGCTTAAGGCTTAAAAAAGCGGAATTCACTTGCCTGCGAAACTGCGAATATTACACGAAGCGGGTCAGGAATACCAGAATATTATTTGCGGGAACTGACCATGCAAAACCGCCTGCGAGGCGCGCGTAAAAAACAACGCCCGTCTCGGAGGCGGCCGGATGCATGTCAAGATTGAAGGGTGAAGTAAAGCGATTTACTTCTTTGGAACCACCGTGTCTTTCATCGACTTTCCGACGCGAAACTTTAGCGTAGTCTTGGCCGGAATTTGAATCGTTTCACCGGTTTGCGGGTTCCGACCCTCGCGCGCTTTCCGCTCAGAGAGTACAAGCTTGCCGAAGCCGGGCAAGGTAAACTCTCCATTGGATTTCACTTCGCTGGTCGCCAAGTTGGCTAATTCGTCAAACAACTCTTTAACCTGCGTGCGCTTCATGCCGTATTTCTCGGCGAAATGATTGAGAACTTCAGACTGGGTCATGCGTTTTTTAACTGCTTTAGTCGCCATATCTGCGTCTGACTGCCTCCTGCCCTAATAAGAGAATGGGAAATCTTGCGAAGCACATATATCACACAGCAACCGCTTTCGTCTGCAAAAAAACAGTGGATTTCACGCTTTTTGAAAAAAAATACCGGGAGAGCGCACCTTAATGTTCAGTCTGGAAATCAGCGGGCAACATTCTCACTCGAAAAGGCGCTGGGCAGGTGATCGACTCGTAAAGAAAAAATCGGGGCGGAGTGATTTGAACACTCGACCTCTCGGTCCCAAACCGAGCGCACTACCAGGCTGTGCTACGCCCCGGAAAGTCAGGATAGAAACGGTGCATCAAAAGCAAATACTGCACGTCATTCTAGACAGCCGGAGTCGAAAGAATCAAGTCAAGGGGGCAAACAGGCGATAAAAATTTACGCAGGGCGGCGAGCGCCTGCGCCCGATGACTGAGCCGACTTTTAACTTCGTCTGGTAGTTGACCGAAAGTCAGAACGTGCCCGTCCGGGATAAAGACCGGATCATAGCCGAAGCCCCTCCGGCCTCGGGGGGAGAGGGCAATGTGACCCTCGCAAACTCCTTGAAATATTCTAGGATGAACTGTTTGCGGAGCGGCAAGCGCCAATACGCAGACAAATCGGGCTTGGCGAGTGACTGAGCCAAAACGCTCCATCTCGGTAAGGAGCAAGCGAATGCGCCCGGAGTCATTCAAATGTAGCCCGCCATAGCGCGCCGACCGAACGCCGGGCGCGCCGCCCAGCGCATCAACTTCCAGTCCCGAATCGTCCGCTAAGGTCACCAGCCCTGTGTGTGCGGAAATCTCTCTAG
>JACMLC010000503.1 GCA_014379795.1 Pyrinomonadaceae bacterium | reverse complement strand
GCCGGAAGGTTTCTGCCCTCAGAAAATTTCGCTATAAATTCGTCAACGTGTTTCCATTCGGGGCCGTTATAGGCTGCGGACAAAGTCGTGACGCGACCGTCCAGCAGCGTCAGTGTGATTTGCTTGATGCCCGCGAATTTCGCTTTCGAGGCATACCTGTCGGGGCTGAGCATAAAGCTGGAAACACCCAAAGGGCTGGTCGGTTTGGCTAACTGAGCGCGAACCTCTGCGTCCTCGCTGCTGCCGGGAAAGAGCGCGAGCGCTTGCTCCGGCGTCATACCTAGCTTCAGGCCGCCAATCTCAGGAGCCTGCGCGACGGACAGCGTGCAAACTTCCCGCTCCTCCTGAGCGGCGGGGCTGGCTGTCTGTGCGGAAGCGGCATTGGCTATAAATTCAGAACCGCTATCCGGGGCGTGACGCCCCGACACGGTATCGCGGTCGTGGCCGAATTTATAGGCAAAGCCTACGGAAACCAATACGGCACAGATGAGTACTAATCCGATAACGAAAAAACGCTTCATTGTCCACTCCCTTTTTAGATAGTGATTCAAGTTAAATTTGAATGAGCAGCAAGATGAGATTCACCGCAAAGAGCGTAAAGAAGAGCCACGGGCGAGTCAATTCGATGGTTATCTGAATCGGCCTCAACTGCAAGGCTGGCTGATAATTTTCTGTAGATCCATTCATAAATCTAATGCACGGTTGAAGGGAAATTCAGCTCCAGCTCGCCGTCTTTTTCATCAACGATGACTTCGGAGTTTTCCTGCAAGGAGCCGAAGAGGAGTTCTTCGGCGAGCGGTTCTTTGATTTTTTGTTGAATCAGGCGTGCCATCGGGCGCGCTCCGTAGAGTCGGTCAAAGCCTTTGTGCGCGAGCCATGCGCGGGCTGATTCCGTGAGTTTGACAGTGATGCTTTTTTCGATGAGTTGTCTGTTTAGCTCTTTGATGAATTTATCAACGACGCGCTCGATGCTCTCAGAGCCGAGTGATTCAAAAGCTATCCACGCATCGAGGCGATTGCGAAACTCTGGGCTAAAGGTGCGCTCAATCGCGCCGCGTCCCACGCCTTTGCCTTCGCTTGATTGAAAGCCGATGCCGCCCGCGCTCAGCTCACGCGCGCCCGCGTTGGTCGTCATAATCAGGATGACGTTGCGAAAGTCCGCTTTCTTGCCGTTGTTGTCCGTCAAGGTCGCGTGATCCATCACTTGCAGGAGAATGTTGAAGAGGTTCGGATGCGCCTTCTCAATCTCGTCAAGCACGAGGACGGCGTAAGGAGTTTTGGTGACGGCGTCCGTCAACAGTCCGCCCTGATCGAAACCGACATAGCCGGGAGGCGCGCCGATGAGACGCGAGACGGTGTGCGATTCCGCGTATTCGCTCATGTCAAAGCGCAGGAACTCGACGCCGAGCGCGACCGAAAGCTGCTTTGCCAATTCAGTCTTGCCGACGCCCGTTGGCCCGGAAAAGAGAAATGAGCCGACAGGCTTATCGGGATGCCCGAGGCCGGAGCGCGAGAGCTTGATGGCTTTGACGACCTGCGTGATGGCTTGAGCCTGCCCGTAGATGACCGCGCCCAGCGCGCTTTCGAGATCACGCAGGCGAGGCTTCTCAGAACTCGTCACGGTCTTGGGCGGAACCTTAGCCATTCGCGCGACGATTGTTTCAACATCGCGCGCTTCTATAGTCTCCGGCCTTTCGTCCGGCGGCAAAAGTTTGAGGGCTGCGCCCGCTTCGTCCATCACGTCAATCGCTTTGTCCGGCAGAAAGCGGTCGTGTATGTGCTTGGCCGCCAGTTCTGCCGCCGCGCGCAACGCCTCGACGCTGTATTTTACCCCGTGATGCTCTTCGTAATAAATTTTAAGCCCGTTCAGAATCTCGACGGTCTCTTCGACAGACGGCTCGCTGATTTCTATTTTTTGAAAGCGTCGAGCCAGCGCGCGGTCGCGCTCGAACGCAGATTTGTATTCGGCGTAAGTGGTCGAGCCGATACAGCGCAGCTCGCCGCCCGCCAGCGCGGGCTTCAAAATATTAGAGGCATCCATAGAGCCGCCGCTGACCGCACCCGCTCCGACAATAGTATGGATTTCATCTATGAAGAGAATCGCGCCCGGAGTTTTTTTCAGCGCGTTGATGACGCCCTTAAAACGCTGCTCGAACTGCCCGCGATATTTTGTCCCGGCCAGCACCGCGCCCATATCGAGCGCGTAAACTTTCGCCTCTAGCAAAACTTCCGGCACGTCGCCGAGATGGATTTTGAGGGCGAGTCCTTCCGCAATGGCGGTCTTGCCGACGCCGGATTCGCCTACGTAAATCGGATTGTTCTTGCGGCGGCGACAAAGAATCTGAATCGTGCGCAGGACTTCGGGCGCGCGCCCGATCAAGGGGTCTATGTGGCCTTCGGCGGCGCGCTCGTTAAGATTGACCGTGTAGGCCGCGAGCGGATCGCGCGCCTGTTGCGCTTCGCCCTCTTCCGCCTCAAACTCGCTGCCTTCGGCTGCGAACTCGCCTTCGTCCGAAATCTTCGAGACTCCGTGTGAGATATAACTGAGCACGTCGAGCCGCGTGATGCCCTGTTGTTTCAAAAGATAAACGGCGTGCGATTGATCCGCCTGATAGAGCGCGGCGAGGATGTTGCCGCCGTCAATCTCAGTCTGCTCCGCGCCCTGAGCCTGCAAAACCGCGTACTGCAACACACGCTGAAACGCAGCCGTGTGCTCCGGCAATTCATCCGAAAATTCCGGCAGCGGTTTTAAGTATTCTGTAAAATATTTTTCCAGCTCAGCGCGCACCTTTGCCGTGTCGCCGCCGCAATGCTTGATGATATTGCTCGCGGTTGAGTCATCTAGCAGAGCCAGCAGCAGATGCTCAAGCGTGACATACTCATGCCGCCGCTTCACCGCCTCGCTCAACGCAGTGCCTAACGTAGCCTGTAGTTCTCTAGTAATCATTTTCTTATTTTATAAATCAATTAGCCACAGAGACACAGAGCGCACAGAGATAAAGAAGGTAAAAGGAAGGCGAAGGTCAATTTCATTAAAATGCTTTATTCCTCACTTTTACCTTTTACCTTTTTACTTTTGCCTTCCTCTGAGTTCTCTGTGCCCTCTGTGGCTAAGTATTCTTCACTCTTCCTCAATCGTGCAAAGCAGCGGGAACTCGTTGGCCTCTGCGAGGCTCGTCACCTTTGCTACTTTCATCTCGGCGATCTCGTACGGGTAAATTCCCGCGACGCCGACGCCCTGTATATGTACGTTCCACATGATGAGCACCGCTTCGCTCTCCGTGTGCTGGAAGATATTATGCAGCACGTAGATGACAAACTCCATCGTCGTGAAGTTGTCGTTGTGAATCAAGACCTTGTAGAGCGGAGGCTTTTCGAGCCGCGTCTCGTCTTCGGTCAGGACTAATCCGTCTTGCTCAAAATCATGTTCGGGCATCGGTTGTGTCAGTTTCTCCGGCGGCTAACTCTGCTAAGCTATCCGGGGAAAATTATAAGCGAGGCGAGAGCAAAAGACGATAAGCGCGAGATGAAAAGAGACGTAATCATTATCGGCGGCGGCGCGGCGGGGTTGATGTGCGCCATCGAAGCGGGCAAGCGTGGCCGCAGGGTTCTGGTCATAGAGCATACAGATCGCATCGGAAAAAAGATTGCTATTTCGGGCGGCGGGCGTTGCAACTTTACAAACCTGTACACTGGCCCGGAAAATTTTCTGTCCGCCAATCCGAACTTTTGCAAATCCGCGCTCGTACGCTACGCGCCCGCAGACTTTATCGCGCTGGTCGAAAAATACCGCATCAATTATCACGAAAAGAAGCTCGGCCAACTGTTCTGCGATTCAAGCTCGCGCGAGATTATCAGCATGCTCCTGTCTGAATGCGAGAGGGCAAAAGTCGAAATCCGGCTTAACTGTCAGGTGCGCGAAGTCCGCAAGGATGCCAGCTTCGAGATTGAAACCAATCAGGGCGCGTTTCTGTCGGACTCGCTGGTCATTGCGACGGGAGGGCTTTCGATTCCTCCCATCGGCGCGACGGATTTCGGCTACAGGCTCGCGCGCAAGTTTGGTTTGCGTATCCGCGAGACGCGCCCCGCGCTCGTCCCCTTAACTTTTGCGGGAAACAAACTGGAAAAGCTCAAAGCTTTGAGCGGCGTTTCGCTGGACGCGCTCGTCTCTTGTCACAAAGCGGAGTTCAGAGAAAACATCCTGCTCACACACAGGGGCTTGAGCGGCCCCGCTATCCTGCAAATTTCTTCTTACTGGAAAAAGGGAGACCACATCTCAATCAACCTGCTGCCAGACATGGAAGCTTCGGAAATCTTACGCGCTCACCGCTCCAACGGCATCGAGCTTGACAACCTGCTCGCACAATTTCTGCCGCGCCGCTTCGCGCAGGTCTGGTGCGAGCTTTATGCGCGGTCAAAGCCGCTCAAAAATTACACGCCGTTTGAGCTGGAAAAAATCTCCCGCGCGCTGCACGCGTGGCAGCTTGAGCCTGACGGCTCCGAAGGTTACAAAAAAGCGGAGGTCACCGTCGGCGGCATTGATACGGATGAATTGTCTTCGCGGACGATGGAATCGAGAAGCGTGCCCGGTCTCTATTTTATCGGCGAAGTCGTAGACGTGACCGGGCACTTGGGCGGCCACAATTTTCAATGGGCCTGGGCCTCCGGCTTTGCCGCCGGACAGGATGTTTAACGGAGAGGGTCAGAACCGCCT
>JACMLC010000502.1 GCA_014379795.1 Pyrinomonadaceae bacterium | reverse complement strand
TGCACGCTTTTGATGCCGCGTGCGCGCAGCTCCTTCGCAATCATGCCCGCGCCTACATCGCCGAACGTCGGGTCGCTGCCGATGACCAGGAGCCTGCCACGCAAGACGCCCGCGCTATCAATTTTTCCGTCCGTGAAGACGCGCGTTTGAAAGCGATATGCCGCGCCGAGCTTTTTCAAAGCGACGAGTGAAGTGGCGAGTTTGACTAAAGATGCGGGATTAAAAATCTCGTCCGCGTTATGCGAAGCCAGCAGGCTGTCTCCGTTCAGGGTTTCAATCAGCACGCCATGTCTCTCCGGCTCTTCATCGCGCGCCGCATACCACGCCGCCACATCAAAGAGAGGCTCGCCCCTGCGCTTTTTCTCCCTCGCCTCCGTCTCTGAAGCAAGAGAAGCGGAAAGAGCGTCACTCTCATCCGTTGTGCGGACGCTCAGAGCGTATGGAATAAAGGTCAGTGCGAAAATCAGCAACACGCCGACGGCCAGCATGATGTAGATAGAATGGCGGCTATTCAAACCCTATGCTCCCGTGAAAAAATTATATCTTCCGCAAACAGGCACAAAACCGTATCATGCTCTCTAAGGGGGCAAGACGCGCAAAGTTTAGCATGCCTGTTGAAAGCGCGTCGCTTTTCGTGGGATAACAAAGCTGCACATGATTCTCTTTATCAATCTTTTACTCCAAGAGCCTTTAATAAATTTACCGTCGCCGCTCGGCTTTGCGCTCGTGGCCGCGCTCGGCGCGATCATCGGAAGTTTTCTGAACGTCGTCATCCATCGCCTGCCGCGCGAAGAGTCCATAGTCTTTCCCAATTCGCGCTGTCCTGCCTGCGCGACGGCCATCCGGCCTTACGACAACATCCCGATTATCAGTTGGGCTGTCTTGCGCGGGCGCTGCCGCTCGTGCAAGTCGCCAATCTCTGCGCGCTATCCGGCGGTCGAGCTTTTGACCGCGCTTCTCTATGGAGCAGTTTTCCTTCACACCGGACTGACGTTCGCGCTTCCATTTGATTTGATTTTCGTGACGATGCTCATCGCGCTTGTCTTCATAGACGCGGAGCATATGATCCTGCCGAACGCCATCACGTATCCGGGAATGATCTTTGCGCTCGTCGCGCGCCTCGCGATTCCTCTGCTGATGGACGGGTCGTATTTTGATGATCTCTCTTCCGGCCTGATTGGCGCATTTCCGACATGGCCTGTGTGGGCAGTATCGCTTCTTGGCGCGGTTATCGGCGCGCTGGCGGGCGGCGGCAGCCTGTGGCTTATCGGCTGGATTTGGGAGCGGCTGCGCGGCGTCGAAGCGATGGGCTTGGGCGATGTCAAGATGATGCTGATGGTCGGAGCTTATTTAGGATGGAGGCTGACCGTGCTGACTCTTTTCCTGGGCGTGCTGACAGGCTCTATCACCGGAATTCTATTGATGTTCAAGCGCGGCCAGCGAAACCTGCAAATGCTTTTGCCCTTCGGCATCTTTCTCGGCATCGGCTCGATCATAGCCCTGCTCGTCGGCAAATACCTGATCGCATGGTACGCCTCGCAGTTTGTTATTCAGTGATAAGTGATGAGTGATAAGTGATAAGAGAAATGCTAAACAGCATGCTTCTTATCTCATCACTCATCACTTATCACTTATCACTGTTTCATGATGCGTTACGGAAGCCGTTTACAAGTCGTGTTGGCGTTGTTGGGCGGCGTCTGCCTGTTGGCGAGCCTCGTGGCGGTGATACTGTTTGCGTTCGGGACGGCGACGACGCGCGCGCGCGCTCCCGTCCTGCTGACGGTTTTTATCTCGACGCTGGTAGTGACGCTGTTGTGCGTGACGCTGTTGTTGAGATGGCTGCTGCGCCCTTACCGCCAGTTGGTCGGAGAAGCAGAGCGTGCGCCAGTCTCTGCGCGTCCCGTCAAGGCGCGTGACGAAGGCGAATTTGTTCTTGAGACTTTTCAATCCGTAGTCTCGCAGCTACAGGCGCAGCAACGCACGCTCGAAGACATGAGCGCACAGGCCAGCGAGCGCGCCGCCTCCGCACAAAAATTCAGCGAGCGCATCGTCGCCAGCGTCCCTTCCGGCCTCATAGCCTTTGACGCGCGCGGCCACGCGACGATGGTCAATGCGCCCGCGCGTGCGCTCCTTGAAACCAACGGCGAAACGGACGGACAGGATTTAAAATCTCTTCTCAGCCATGCTCCCGAACTGGCGTTGATGGTCGAGCGGTGTTTGCAGACGGGCGAATTGTACCGGCGCGAAGAGGTGTCTGCGACGGGTGCGGCTGGGCGCACGCGTAGGCTCGGCGTGACCGTCGCGCCGATTGACCCGCTGCCGGAACACGGATCGCGCGGCGCGCTCTGTCTCTTGACGGACATCACGGAAGTGACGCAACTGCGCGAGCAGGTCGCGCTCAAAAAAAATCTGGAAAGTTTAGGAGAGATGTCCGCCGGATTAGCGCATGAATTTAAGAATGCGCTGGCGACGCTGCACGGTTATGCGCAGCTCATGCAGAATCTCGAATTGGACGAGCACGGGCGTGCGGCTGCCTCCGCCTTGCTCGGCGAAGTCCGCAGCCTCTCGGCGATGGTCACGGCTTTTCTCAATTTCGCGCGCCCGCAACCGCTCGACCTGACAGAGGTTTCGCTCAAAGAGTTGGTTGATGAATGCAGCGTAGAATTGCAGCCCCTGTTTAATGAAAAGCGGGTCGGGTTGACGCTTGAAGGCGACTTCCCTTCTGTGCAAGCCGATGAGCGAATGCTGCGACAAGCCATCCTGAACCTGATACGCAACGCAGCCGAAGCAATCGAAGAAGACAGGAGCGAGCGGCGCGTCAACCTTCGCGGCGCGCGTGAGC